>NZ_JXLL01000020.1 GCF_001316435.1 Caloranaerobacter sp. TR13 | reverse complement strand
TCTTTGCTAAAGCTTTGTAATTATTCGTTTATATTTTTTCAATTATTATAGTTTATTTTATCTATAACCTGGCCCCATCCTTTGTAGATGGGGTCTATTAGTGTTCAGTTATATTTATTATTGTATCTGTAAAGACTAGGTGTTAAAATAACAATGAAAGATTACATAAGAAGGGAGATATAAATGAAAAATTATAGTACATTTGATATATTAGGTCCTATTATGATCGGTCCTTCTAGTTCACATACAGCAGGTGCAGCAAGACTTGGTAAAGTTGCCATGGAAATAGCAGGTAATGATTTTGAAGCTGTAACTTTTTATTTGCATGGGTCTTTTGCAAAAACTTACAAGGGGCATGGTACTGACAGAGCTTTAGTCGCAGGTATTTTAGGTATGGAACCTTATGATGAAAGATTGAGGAATTCTCTTAATATAGCAAAAGAAAAAGGAGTAAAAATTAGATTTGTTGAAACAGATTTAGGATATGAGCATCCTAATACAGTAAAAATAGTATTTTATATGAGCAATGGCTTGAAAGTAGATGTTACTGGTTCATCTATAGGTGGAGGTAGTATTGTCATTACTAATATTAATGGATATAATGTTGAATTTTCTGGTATATATCCTACTCTAGTAATTAGGCATATAGATAAAAAAGGTATTATCAGTAAAGTTACTACAGTTTTAGCTGAACATGATATTAATATTGCAACTATGAAAGTAAATAGAAAAATAAAAGGAAAAGAAGCTTCAATGATTATTGAAACTGATCATAAAATTGATTCAATAGTTATTGAAGAGCTACAAAACATAAAAGAAATTATCAATGTTAAAGCAATTAATCCTGCAAAGAAGGAGTGTTAGAATGTTTAATACTGGTGAAGAGTTGCTTAAAATAGCAAATGAAAAAGGACTTAAGCTTTGGGAGATTATACTTCAAAACGAAGCGCAAGTTTCTGAAATAAATGAAAAAGAACTAAGAAATAAAATGAAAGAAAATCTTCTAGTAATGAAAGAATCTTCAACACGTGGTCTGGAAAATGATATTAAATCTATAAGTGGACTAATAGGTGGAGATTCTAAAAAAGTTGAAAATTATAGAAAAAATAAAAAGACTTTATGTGGAGATGTCATAAATAAAGCTATGGCAAGAGCATTATCTTGTTCTGAAGTAAATGCTGCTATGGGCAAAATTGTAGCTGCTCCTACTGCTGGCTCTTGTGGAATAATACCTTCTGTTATTTTTACAGCTGCAGAAGTTTTAGATGCAAATGAAGAAGATATTATAAATGCCCTTTTTACTGCTGCAGGTATAGGTCAAATTATTGCAAAAAATGCAACAATATCTGGTGCAGAAGGTGGATGTCAAGCTGAATGTGGAGCTGCATCTGCTATGGCAGCAGCTGCTGTTGTTGAGATGGCTGGAGGAACACCAGAAATGTCCTTACATGCAGCAGCTATTGCTATAAAAAATATTTTAGGCCTTGTATGTGACCCTATTGCTGGTTTAGTAGAAGCACCATGTGCAAAAAGAAATGCTTCAGGTGCAGCAAACGCGTTAATTTCTGCTGATTTAGCTCTTGCTGGTGTCAAAAGTATAATACCTTTTGATGAAGTTGTAGAAGCAATGTACAATGTAGGAAGAGCGCTCCCTGTTGAATTAAGAGAAACTGCTTTAGGAGGCCTCGCTGCAACTCCTACTGGTAAAAAGTTAATGAAAGAAGTGTTAAGATAAAATGGAAAAAACCTTGATTTGCTCAGCAAATCAAGGTTTTTTAGTAAAATTAATTTTCAAAGTTCCAAACTCTTAAATTACTCTTTCTCATTTCATTTTTCTCTTTAGCAGAAGCGCCCCAATTATAATTATATATAGCACCTTCCCATTCACCATACATTGGGTTAGGTAGCACTATAAACTTTGAACCGAAGTAGTCTTTATACTCATCAGTAACTGCAAATCTATCTTGTACAGATTTTTTCTCAAAAACCTCTGAAAAATCATTTAGATTATCACCCATAAGTAAAACTATTCTATAATTCTCATCTACTTTCTCTCTTCTTGCTTTTTTACTAGATTCTGCAGTTCTAAGCATTATATGCTCTTCATCAGCAAATGGGAAACCTTTTTCTTTTAAGTTCTTTAATGTACCTTCAAAACCTACCATTTTTCTATTAGAAATATAGAAAACTTCTACTCCTTTATCTGCAGCATAGTTTAAGAACTCTACTGCCCCTGGAACAGGTTCTGCAATGCCTTCTGCCATCCATGGATTCCAAGTTTTTGATGAATATCCGTAATCTTTCCCAATTAAGTGTGCTTCATATGCACTATTATCAAGAACTGTTTCGTCTATATCTACAATAATTGCTCTTTTCTCAGTTGAAGTATTAGTAGCTAAATCATTATCTAATATCATTTTTGCAAGATTGAAAGCTTGATAACACAATGCTCTATATTCAGCTGAATTTTGAACCCAAGAAGTAGCCATTACTAACTGTTCGTTTAAGTCTTTTGTAGTATAATCTGTTAATACTATCTCATCTCCTGGGAATATTAGATGAGGATTTTTTAATTTGTTAACTTCTGCTAGTTTTCTCCAATCTAATCCATGTTGTTTGGCTATTTTACCTAGTGTATCACCAGGCTTTACAATATAAACATTACTTCCAGCTATTGCAAGAGCATTTACGCCAACTAAAGCAATAACCATTAACAATACAAATACTTTCTTTGTTTTATTAAACACTAAAAAAACCCCCTTATATTTATTTTTAAATTATAAATATAAGTATAATATTCTACATTTATATAATTTTTCCTTCTTTATTTTTTAAATAGTTTTAACACTTCTTATTACTAAACATCAATATTCCTTCATATTTTAGAAATTAATTTACAAAATAACCAATTGGAGTATAAAAAAACCTTGACTTACATTCCAATGTAAATCAAGGTTTTTATTTATTGGTGGAGGCGGTGGGAGTCGAACCCACGTCCGAAAGCACTTTGTCAAGAGCCTCTCCGAGCGCAGTTGCTGTACTATTTTTCGCCAAGTATGACGCCCAGCAACAGGCTTCATTCTCAGCTATCTCCAATTGATCTACTATAGGTCGGAGAACCCCTACAGCAGTTCCCTGCAGATTATGACACTTACACTCTAATAGGCAGGTCTATTAGAGGAAGCGGCCGCGTATTTCCTTACGCAGCTAAAGCGTAATTATCGTTTGCGTTTATTTTTAGATGCCACTTTTAACGTTGCTTGGCGACAACGACTCGCTACTCTTGACTCCATGCCTCCGTCGAAACCATATTCGCCCCCAAGTCAATATATATTATATTTTATGTTTTTATCAATCTCTACAATAAATAACTGTTTTCTAACTATACTTTGCACTTAAATGTTTTTGTATCCTTCTTTCAGCATCTCTCTTAGCAATATCATGTCTTTTATCGTATAATTTCTTTCCTTTAGCTATTGACAATTCTAATTTTACTAGACCATTTTTTATATATATGCTTAAAGGTATCAAAGAATAACCCTTTTGTGTAGTATAGCCAATTAACTTATTTATTTCTCTTTTATGAAGCAAAAGCTTTCTTTTTCTTAACGGATCAGTATTGTAAATATTCCCCTGCTCATAAGGACTTATATGCATGTTATTAATAAATACCTCGCCATTTTCTACAACAGCATAGCTATCCTTAAGATTAACTCTACCTTGTCTTATTGACTTTACCTCTGTACCTGTTAAGACAATCCCTACTTCAAAGGTTTCTTCAATAAAGTAGTCGTGCCTTGCTTTTTTGTTTCTTGCAATTACTTTTATATTATTACCTTTTCGCATATTTACCACCACATCATATTTAGTGCAAAGGTAATTGTAACATATATATTTATATTTGTCAATACATAAAAATCGCAGGCCTTAGCATTCAAGCTAAGCCTGCGGTTTTTATATCGTATTAATCTATTAGCTTTACTCTACAAATATAAAATCAATCTCTCTTTTATCAATATCTGCTTTCATTACTTTTACTTTAACTACATCCCCTATTTTATAAGTCTTTTTAGTTCTCTCACCAATAAAGCTATGATTAAACTCATCATATATATAATAATCGTCAACTAAAGTACTTATATGGACTAAACCTTCGATAGTATTATCTAACTCGACAAAAATACCGAATGGCATAACACCAGATATTATACCTTCATAAATTTTGCCAAGCCTTTCTGACATATATTCTACTTTCTTCAAATCTTCAGTTTCCCTTTCAGCCTCATCGGCTATTCTCTCTCTTATAGATGATTGTTCAGCTACATGAGGTAATTTCTTCTTTAATTTTTCAATTTTGCCCCCTTTCAATTCACCATTTATAAAAGCTTTTATTATCCTATGAATCTGCAAGTCAGGATATCTTCTTATGGGTGAAGTGAAATGACAGTAATATCTTGCTGCTAATCCAAAATGACTATCAGGTTCAGCACTATATCTAGCTTTTTTTAACGATCTAAGCATTAATGTATTTATTACTGTCTCTTCCTTAGTGCCTTCTACTTTTTTCAACAAATTTTGAAGTTCTTTCGGATGGATTTGCTGAATACCCTTTAGATGATATCCAAAATTATGAATAAATTTATTAAATTCATTAATTTTTTCTTCATCTGGATCTTCATGTATTCTATATACGAATGGAGTTTGTGACCAATACATATATTCTGCTACTGTTTCGTTACAAACAAGCATAAACTCTTCAATAATTCTATTTGCTATTCTTCTTTCTGCCTTCTTAATATCTATAGGCTTCCCGTTTTCATCTAAAATAATTTTTGCTTCATCAAAATCAAAATCTATGCTACCTCTATTTTCTCTTTTTTTCCTTAATATATTACACAATTCCTCCATAGCCTTTAAATCTTCTAGAATATGACTATATCTTTTCTTTAATTCTTCATCATTATTTTCTAAAAGATTTGAAATATCGGTATAAACCAATCTCTCTTTGCTTTGGATAATACTTTCTACAATTTCATGGTCTACTACTCTACCATATTTATCAATTTCCATAAAAACGCTTAAAGTAAGTCTAGGAACTCCTGGATTTAAACTACAAACACCATTTGATAATTTTCTTGGAAGCATTGGAATAACTCTATCAACTAAATATACACTTGTGCCTCTCTTTAAAGCTTCTTTATCTAAATGAGACCTTTCCTTTACATAATAAGTTACATCAGCAATATGAACCCCTAATTTAAAATTTCCATTTTCTAATCTTTCAATCGATACTGCATCATCTAAATCTTTAGCATCTATTCCATCTATAGTGAAAATATTTTTATCTCTTAAGTCTAAACGTCTATTTATCTCTTCCTCAGGAATCTCTTCAGGTATACTATCAGCTTCCCTTAAAACCTTTTCAGGAAACTCCTCTGTAAGACCATATTTTTTAATTATTGCCAATATATCTGTACCTACATCACCTTTGTAGCCTAATATTTCTATTATCCTACCTTCAGGATTTCTCCTTTTTTCAGGCCATTTAGTAATTTCAACAACAACTTTTTGATTTGTCTTAGCTCCATTTATTTCTGCCTTTGGAATAAATACATCCATGCTTATCCTATTATCATCAGGAATCACAAATCCAAAATGTTTGCTCTTTTCAAATGTCCCTACTATTGTCTTATTAGCTCTTTCAAGTATCCTTATAATTTCCCCTTCTTCTCTTTTACCTCCAAAGCCTCTACTTATTACTCTTGCTACTACTCTATCTCCATGTAGTGCTCCATTTAAATCTTGTGAAGGTATAAAAATATCTTTAATATCTTTATTGTCAGGCACTACAAAACCATATCCTCTAGGGTGTCCCTGTAAAGTACCTACAACTAAATTCATACGCTCAGGTACGCCATATCTGTCATTTCTAGTTTTAATGATTGTACCTTCTTTCTCCATTGTATCTAGTAGTTTGTAAAAATCTTTAACTTCATTATCTGCAATTTCAAATATCCTCACAAGCTCTTCTTTAAGCATTGGCTTATATGCTTCTTCTCGCATAAATTGTACAATTTTTTCTTTTGTACTCATAATATACAAACCTCCAAACTATTACAATTCTAATTCTTTCGAAATTTCTTGCATAGAACTTAAACCTATTTCAATAAATTCTTCTAATTCTAAACCTATCTCTTTACAAGCAGCAATTTGGTCTCTATTTGCACCTTTTGCAAAAGATTTTTCTTTAAACCTATTTAACACAAATTTCTCATCAATTTTATTTAATTTCTTCTCAGGTGATATTAAAGCTGCTGCAACTATTAGCCCTGTTAATGGATCACTTGAATATAATGCTTTATCCATTAAACTATTTCTCTTTAAACCATGCATATCATTATGCACCTTTACTGCATAAACTATATCATCATCATAACCTAGCTCTTCTAACATTTGTGCACCTATTAGACTATGTTTTTCTGGATTCTTAGCTGTCTTTTCATAGTCTATATCATGTAGTAGGCCTACAATCCCCCATTTTACTTCGTCTTGTTT
Organism: Caloranaerobacter sp. TR13; assembly: GCF_001316435.1. Classification (NCBI taxonomy): domain Bacteria; kingdom Bacillati; phylum Bacillota; class Tissierellia; order Tissierellales; family Thermohalobacteraceae; genus Caloranaerobacter; species Caloranaerobacter sp. TR13. The sequence goes on along the minus strand of NZ_JXLL01000020.1, from coordinate 21,072 downwards.
TAGTTTCCTAGCTAATCCTTTCATAACTGCTTCTGTAGCTAACATATGTTTAATTAAATTCTTATTTTTAACATTAGCTTTTACATGTTTTAAAGCTTCTATTCTATTCATTAGAATACCCCCTATTTAAAATTTTAATAAATTTATTTCAACCAAAAATTTTTTAATTTCAGTAAATACTTTTTCTCTTTCTAAGTCTAAAGTCACTACATGCCCACTTTCTTTTAAATATACTAATTTTTTAAACTGAGAACCAACTTTCTTTAAAATATATTCAGCACTTTCATATCTTACAGTTTTGTCATTTTTTGATTGGATTATAAGTATTGGAGCTTTAACTTTTTTAAATCTTCTCTTTGTAATTCTAATTAACTTTAATAGATGAGGAATTAAAGCTACTGGTGTTCTATCATAACTTATACAATAATCTTTTACATCTTCATCAAATTTTTTCTCAGGTTTTAGTATGTATTTTTTAAAATACTTAATTACTCTTGCAAAATACACCTTTCTATTTGTTATTTTTATAGGAGCTGCAATACTTACTACTGCATCTATGTTAAATCTTTCTGCTAAATTAAGTGCTATAATACCTCCCATCGATAATCCAATTACGACTACCTTATCGCATTTATGCTTTAAATCTATTAACTCTACTTCTGCCGATGATAACCAATCTTTCCAAGTAGTCTGCTCCATATCTTCTACTTTAGTTCCATGTCCTTTAAGCAATACACCATTTACTGTACAACCTTGCTTATGAAGAAATTCTCCCAATAGCTTCATTTCTGCTGGAGAACCTGTAAAGCCATGAATTAGCAGACAGCCAATATTATTTCCTTTAAAATAAAATGCTTTAGCATTATCATGCAAATATTTCATTTTAAACACCAACCTTTATTTGTTTCTATTCCATATTATAGCACATTTATTTGCTTATAAATTTAATTTAAGCAAATAATGGTTAATAACTTCTAGCTAAAAAAATAATTGGGACTGTTATTAGTCCCAATCATAATTAATGTTATATTTTACTACTTTTATTTTGAAAATCTATTTTATTGAACAAATTGACATCATAAGAATACATATTTTTATTTTTTTCATCATGACTCTTTATTGCTATATCTATTAACTGGTTTATTAATTCTTTAAATGATATACCCTTTGGTTCCCATAGATAATAAGCTATTGAACCAGGCATTGTATTAATCTCATTTACATATATATTATTTTTGTCATCTAATAAAAAGTCAATTCTTGCTATACCTCTGCAGTCTATTGCCATAAAAGCTTTTTTCGCTAATTCCTCTATTTTATCTTTAATATCATCAGGTATATTTGCCGGTATTATTCTTCTACTATTTTTAACTCCTTTAGTATTGCTTTTAATATACTTATCTTCAAATGATAACAATTCTTTCCATCCAATAGGTTCTTCACAAACTGAAGTTTTTAATTTATCATCATATCCAATAACTGAACAGTTTATTTCTCTAGGTTTTTCTACTCCTTTTTCTACAATTATCTTTCTATCATATCTAATAGCTACTTCTATCGCTTTTATTAAACTTTCTCTATCGTTAGCTTTAGAAATTCCAATACTTGAACCTAAATTAGCAGGTTTCACGAAAACTGGATATCCTAATGTATCTTCTATTTCTTCAATCAATTTTTCTTTATCTTCCCATCTACTTCTATAAAACCATATATAATCAACCATTGGTAAATCATATGACTTAAAAACTGATTTCATCATAACTTTATCCATTCCAACAGATGAAGCTAATACACTACCACCTACATAAGGTATATTCATTAATTCAAATAAACCTTGTAATGTACCATCTTCCCCATTAGTCCCATGAACTGCTGGAAAAATTATATCTAGCGTTTCTAAGATTTTCTTACTAAATAAATTAGTTTTCTCTGGATGAGAGTATATTTTATTGTTATTGTAGTTTGGAGTTAAAACTACCTCTTTAACATTTCTAAATTCTTTGTTTTTAAAGTTTTCAAATTTACTTAATGAATCACCAACAAGCCACTTACCGTCTTTATCTATATATATTGGTATAACTTCATATTTTGATTTGTCAATATTTTCCACGACTTGTAGCCCTGTTATAACAGATACTTCATGCTCAACACTTCTTCCACCAAAAATTACACCTACTCTTTTTTTCATAAAAACCCTCCTAAAAATTATCGTCAATGGTCATTTGCCATTCGCTATCCGTCAAATTAATAATCAAAAGAATAAGTTTTCATAAAACTTTTAACACTACCTTTAATTAAATAATTATTCGTTATAAGTATCTGGCAAATCATTTTCAAATAAAACTACGTCACCAGGTTTCACTAACTCTTGCAATTTTATAGTAGCTTCATTTAATGTATTAACTACAACTATTTTTTCTTTACTATAATTCATTTCTCTCAATCCATCAAAAATAGGTTTTGTTCTATTTTGACCAATAAGAATTACATAATCACATACATTAGCTATATTTTTACCAAACTCTTTGTTAGCTTCAACTTCTTGCTCGCCTAATTCAATCATACCAGGAGTTATTATTATTTTTCTTCTATCTTTAAATTGACTGATTACATCGAGTGCTGCTTTTGCCCCTATAGGGTTAGAATTAAATGCATCATCAATAACAATAACTCCAGTGCCTGGATTAATTAGTTGTAATCTATGTGGAACAGGTTCTACTTTTTCTATACCTCTAGCTATCTCATCTAAGGTTAATCCTAAAGCTTTAGCAACAGATGCTCCTGCAAGTAAATTCTGTATATTATGTTTGCCAAGCAATTTAGTTCTGCACTTGACAGAATTTCCTTCTCTATCATTAAGTATGAAGGTAGAACCAAATTCTGATACTTCTAAATCTGTAGCATAAATATCTAATTTTTCAATATCCTCCATACCGTACAATATCTTTTCCTTAAAAGTTTTATCAGCAAGTTTTCTAATATATTTATTATCATAATTAAAAATTGCAATACCTTCTGGTGGTAACTCTTCAATTAGCTCATATTTTGTCTTCATGATATTTTCTACATTCTTAAACGTTTCTAAGTGAGTAGGTCCTACAGCTGTTAAAACTCCAATTTTAGGATTTGCAAGTCTAGCTACTTCTTTGATATCACCTATGTTTCTTGCTCCCATCTCTACAACAAAAACTTCATACTCGTCAGTCAAATCATTATTAATAACTTTACTAATGCCCATTGGAGTATTGTAGCTTTCTGGTGTTTTTAACACTTTATACTTTTCTTGTAAAATCGTTGATGTTATAAATTTCGTACTTGTCTTTCCAAAACTGCCTGTAATGCCTACAATTTTTAAATCTTTAAAAGTTCTTATTTTATTATAAGCTTTATCATAATAATATTTATTAATCTTCTTTTCTATTGGAGCTACTAAAATATTAGCTAATATCATATTATATGGTTCAAAATAATATATAGTGCTTAACAAAAACAAAGCTAGAGGATAAGTATAGTACTTATCATAAGGTAACATTATTAAAATAACTGTTGTTATCAAAATTTCAATTATTATTACTATAAAGTTTGAAATAAACAATCTTTTTGCTCTTTTAGTAAATACTAATTCTTTTTTCACTTTTTCTTTTTTAAATTTAATTGAATTGGCTATACCACCTATCCAAAGCAAGATATATGTGATTGTAAAAATCTCATTTTTAGCAATAATCGTAGCAATAATATAAATAATTGTAGCTTTTACAATACCGAAGAAAATATATTTCTGTTTCCTAGAAAAAGCTTTATAATTAAATTCATTAATCCACTTTTTAAAATTATTATTTTTATACCCTTCAAGTTGAATCATATGTAAGAAATATTTACTTCTTTGATATATGGCCAAAATCCAAACCCCTAAACTTATTACCAAAAATATATCACTCATTTACTCCACTCTCCTCTAAAAACTTATCAACAATTACTATAAATCTATTATATTGGTCAAGATATGAAAAATGCCCTGCATTTTTCAAAACAACTAAACCACTATCTTCAATCTCCTTTTCCATAATCTTCCCCATATAAACAGGGGTTGCTTCGTCATTTTCACCCCATATCAGTAAAGTAGAAGCTTTTATCCCTCTAAGTAAAGGTTTCAAATCTTCATTAACAACCTTTACTAAAATCTTTCTCATATCACCAGCTTGTTGATAATCTTTAGAACCAAATTTTTTATAAAATCTTTCCATAGTTTCTTCTTTATCTTTCCAGAAAAATAACAACTTATATAAAAACTTTAAAGTCTTAAAAGTATAAACTTTAATGTAATACTTTAAAGTTCTCCTTGGTATTAAACCAGCACTATCAACTAATATCATTTTTCTTATGAGTTCGGGATATTTATTAGCTAAAACAATTGAAACTCTACCTCCAAAAGAATGTCCTATTAATATAACTTCTTCCATATTCATTTTATCAATAAACTTTTTTGTCAGCCTAGCATAATCGTAAACTCCCCATACTTCATTAGGCTGCTGACTCTCACCGAACCCTGGAAAATCTATTGCATAAACTCTAAATCTATTTTTCAAATGATTATATACTGGTAGAAAGCTATCTATATTCCCACCCCATCCGTGTAATAAAAGTATATTTTTCCCTTCTCCTTCACACTTGTAATTTATTGTTAAACCATCAATATTTATTTTCATTTATATCACCCTACTGTTTAATTTCTATTACATAATTATTATATACATATACTTGATTATAACTACATTACCTATTTAAGTATACCAAAACTTTTTATATTAGTCGATAGTCGTTGGCCAATAGCTTCACTAAAAAAAACCCTTCTCTAAAAGAGAAGGGTTTTTTCCTAGAATAATTTTGTTATTAAGCCACCAAATTTCAAGAATAATGGTGCAAATACTAAAGCAACAATAGTCATAAGCTTAATTAAGATGTTTATAGATGGTCCTGAAGTGTCTTTAAATGGATCACCAACAGTATCTCCAACAACTGCTGCTTTATGAGCTTCACTACCTTTTCCACCATGGTGTCCTTCTTCTATATATTTCTTAGCATTATCCCATGCACCACCTGCATTAGCCATGAAGATTGCCATAAGAACACCTGTAACTAAAGCACCTGCTAAAAGACCTCCTAGAGCTTCTGTTCCTAAGATTATTCCTGTTAAAACTGGAGCAAGTACTGCTAATAAACCTGGAACCATCATTTCTCTTAATGCAGCAGCTGTACTGATATCAACACATTTCTTATATTCAGGTTTAGCTTTACCTTCCATAATACCTGGTATAGTTCTAAATTGTCTTCTTACCTCTTCTATCATACTGAATGCAGCTTTACCTACTGCTTCCATAGTTATTGCTGAGAATAAGAATGGTAGCATACCACCTATTAATAAACCTGCAATAACTGTTGGATTTGTTAAATCTATACTAGCTAATTTAACTGCTTGAGTATATGAAGCGAATAACGCCAATGCTGTAAGAGCTGCTGAACCTATAGCAAAACCTTTACCTATAGCAGCTGTAGTATTTCCTACTGCATCTAGTTTATCAGTTATATTACGTACTTCTTTTGGTAATTCACACATTTCTGCAATACCACCAGCATTATCAGCAATTGGTCCATAAGCGTCAACTGCAATTGTCATAGCGGCAGTTGATAGCATACCTACAGCAGCTAATGCAATACCGTATAATCCTTCACCCGCACTAGCAGCTCCACCACTAGCATAGAAAGCTATTAAGATACCTATAGCAATAACTAAAATTGGAAGAGCTGTTGATAGCATACCTACAGCTAAACCACTAATAATATTTGTTGCACTTCCTGTTTCTGATTGGTCTGCAATTCTTCTTACTGGTTTAAAATCTCCTGAAGTATAGTATTCTGTAAGTTGTCCTATAATAACACCTACGATCAAACCAGTCACAATTGATGCAAATGGCTTAAGTGAACCAAGTAATGATTTACTTAGGAAAAATGCAACTACTATTGTAATTATTCCACTAACATAAGTACCCATTTTTAAAGCTTTGTGTGGGTCTGAATCTTCTTTTCCTCTAACAAAGAATGTACCAATAATAGATGCTACTATACCTGTACTTGCTAAAAATAATGGATATAATGCACCATTTATATCAAAAGCTATTAATCCTAATGTGATTGCTGAAATTATTGAACCAACATATGACTCGAATAAGTCAGCACCCATACCTGCAACGTCCCCAACATTGTCACCAACGTTATCAGCGATAACAGCAGGGTTTCTTGGGTCATCTTCAGGTATACCAGCTTCTACTTTACCAACTAAGTCTGCTCCAACGTCTGCAGCCTTAGTATAGATTCCACCACCAACACGACCAAATAAAGCTATTGATGATGCACCTAAACCAAAACCTGTAATTATCGCAGGATCTTTAAATATTAAATATAAAGATCCAATACCTAGTAAGCCTAATCCAACAACTGCCATTCCCATAACTGCTCCACCTGAGAATGCAACATCTAAAGCTTTGTTCATTCCTGACTCTTTTGCTGCATTTGCAGTTCTTACATTTGCTTTAGTTGCAACTCTCATTCCAAAGAATCCTGCTAAAGCTGAAAATACTGCACCTATAACGAAACAAATTGCTGTATACCAACCTATACCAATTCCTAAAATTACAAATAGTATTGCAACAAAAACTACAAGTGTCTTATACTCTCTTGATAAAAATGCCATAGCTCCTTCCTGTATGTAGGAAGATATTTCTTTCATTCTATCAGTTCCAACATCTACTTTATTAATTGAAGCTGCTTTGTAGTAAGCAAAAAGTAATGCTACAACACCAATAATAGGCACTATTATATTCAATTTAATACCTCCCTTATTTAATTTTTTATTGTAAAGCTGCAAGTACTAATGCAGATAGTACGAATACAATAGCTGAAATACTAGTAATCTTACTTAGTATCCCTTCATAAGTCCTACTTTTATTTTTTCCCCATATACTTTCGGCACCACCAGCTATAGTTCCTGATAAGCCAGCATTTTTACCTGATTGCAATAATATACTTGCTATTAAAACTAAACTTGAAACTAAAATTAATATAGTAAATAGTATCTTCACCCTTACACCTCCCCACCTAATAATTAACAAAGCTATTTTAACATAGGATATTAATAAAATCAATAAATTTGTTCAAATAAATAAGGGTAGCAGACACCTACCCTTATTATTGGCAAAATTTTCTTTTATATTCACTAAAGTAATTATTTAAGGTTATAGAATACTTCCTTACCTCTATATTGAGCAGTTTTTCCTAACATATCCTCGATTCTTAATAGCTGATTGTATTTAGCAACTCTATCAGTTCTTGAAGGTGCACCAGTTTTAATTTGTCCTGCATTTGTAGCTACTACGAAGTCTGCAATAGTTGCATCTTCTGTTTCACCTGATCTATGTGATACAACTGCAGTATATCCAGCTCTTTTCGCCATTTCGATTGCGTCTAAAGTTTCTGTAATTGTACCTATTTGGTTTAATTTAATAAGAATTGAATTAGCTACGCCTTTTTCGATACCTTTTGATAATCTCTTAGTATTAGTTACAAATAGGTCATCGCCTACTAATTGTATTTTATTGCCTAATTTTTCTGTTAATAATTTCCAACCTTCCCAATCTTCTTCATCTAAACCATCTTCAATTGAAATGATAGGATACTTATCAACTAAGTCACTATAGAAGTTTACTAATTCTTCAGCAGTTAGCTCTTTTCCTTCACCAGCTAATCTGTAAACTTTCTTCTCTTTATCATAAATTTCAGTTGCTGCAACATCTAATGCTAGTGCTATCTCTTCACCTGGTTTATAACCAGCTTTTTTGATAGCTTCTACAATTGTAGCTAATGCTTCTTCATTTGAACCAAGGTTTGGAGCAAATCCACCTTCATCACCAACAGCTGTATTTAAACCTTTTTCTTTTAGAACTTTCTTTAAGTTATGGAATACTTCTGCACCCATTCTTAAAGCCTCTCTGAAATTTGGTGCTCCAACAGGCATTACCATAAACTCTTGAATATCAACATTATTATCAGCGTGCTTACCACCATTTAAAATATTCATCATTGGTACTGGAAGTGTTTTAGCATTTACTCCACCTAAATATTGATATAATGGCATACCTAATGCATCTGCTGCAGCTTTTGCAACAGCCATTGAAACACCTAAAATAGCATTAGCACCTAATTTACCTTTATTCTCTGTTCCATCTAACTCTAACATTTTCATATCTATTGCAACTTGGTCAAGAGCATCCATTCCAATTATTGCAGGAGCTATTATTTCATTAACATTTTCAACAGCTTTTGTAACACCTTTTCCTAAAAATCTAGTTTTATCATTATCTCTTAATTCTACTGCTTCAAAAGCTCCAGTTGATGCACCTGATGGTACTGCTGCTCTTCCCATTGCACCACTTTCTGTCCAAACTTCAACTTCAACAGTTGGATTTCCCCTTGAATCTAGTATCTCTCTAGCATAAACATCAATTATCATTGTCATTTTAAATTCCTCCTTTTTATTTTATAATCCAATGGATTTCAACAAAATCTTCTTTAATTTATTTAAATTAAAGATTTTGTTCTAATTATAATTATTAGTTAATACTCTCTAGTTTATAAATATCAATAACTAATAGGTAAGTCCCTTTATTTGATGATTAGTGACTGTCCTGTCATTTCATTTGGCTTTTCTATACCAAACATATCAAGTATAGTTGGAGCAATATCAGCTAATATACCTTCTCTTAACTTTACATTGCCTTCACCTATAACTATGCAAGGGACTTTGTTTGTAGTATGAGCTGTTATTGATTTACCTGTATTTTCATCTATCATTTCTTCAGCATTACCATGATCAGCAGTAATCAAAGCTTTACCGCCCTTTTCTACTATTAATTTAACTACATCCCCTAAACATTCATCTATTGTCTCAATAGCTTTAACTGCTGCTTCAAATTTCCCTGTATGACCTACCATATCAGGGTTTGCAAAGTTTAAAACTATAAAGTCATATTTATTTTCATTTATCCTCTTCATTACTTCTTCTTTAACTTGTACTGCACTCATTTCAGGTTTAAGATCGTATGTTGCAACTTTAGGTGAAGGAATTAATACTCTTTCTTCTCCTTCATTTGGTTTTTCTACACCACCATTAAAGAAGAAAGTAACATGAGCATATTTCTCAGTTTCTGCTATCCTTAATTGCTTTAATCCTTTTTTACTTAAATATTCACCTAAAGTATTTACATACACCTGAGGTTTATATGCTATTTCTACATTATTAATAGTTTTATCATATTGAGTCATACATACAAAGTATACACTTACCTTTTTATCTCTAGCAAATCCCTCAAAGTTATCATCAACAAAAGCTCTAGTTATTTGTCTTGCTCTATCAGGTCTAAAATTGAAGAATATTATTGAATCATTATCCTCAATTACTTTAATAGGACTGCCATCTTTTACTATAACAGTAGGTATAACAAACTCGTCTGTTATGTCTTCATCATAAGATTTATTTAATGCTTCAATAGATGTTGCAGCCACTCTACCTTTTCCTAATACCATAGCATCATAAGCTTTCTTTGTTCTATCCCATCTTTTATCTCTATCCATTGCATAATATCTACCTGATATAGTAGCTATCTTTCCAACACCTAGTTCTGAAATTTTATTTTCTAATTCCTCAATAAATTTCTTAGCACTTTTAGGTGGTACATCTCTACCATCTAAGAAACAATGGATATATACATCTTTTAAACCATATTTTTGTGCTAAATCTAAAAGTGCATATAAGTGTGTATTATGGCTGTGAACACCACCATCAGATAATAAACCCATCAAGTGTAAACTTGAATTGTTCTTCTTTGCATTTTCAATTGCTTTTATAAACTCTTGTTTTTCAAAAAATTCGCCATTTTCTATTGCTTTACTTATTCTAGTAAATTCTTGATAGATTATTCTACCTGCGCCAATATTTAAATGCCCTACTTCTGAATTACCCATTTGGCCTTCAGGTAATCCTACTGATAGCCCACTAGCTTCTAGTTTAGTACTAGGATAATTCTCTAATAGCATTTTGTAATTAGGCGTTTTAGCTTTCAATATAGCATTACCTTCATAGTCTTTGCCTATTCCCCAGCCATCAAGTATTATTAGAGCTACTGGTTTGTTAGTCATTTTTTTCCTCCTCATTAAAAGTTTACAATATTTATAAAGTCTTCTGCTTTTAGACTTGCTCCGCCTACCAAAGCTCCATCAATATCAGATTCGTTCATTAATTCAGAAATATTATGAGGTTTCACGCTGCCTCCATATTGTATCCTTACTTCTTCAGAAATGTCTACTCCATATTTATCTTTAATTGTCTCTCTAATAAAGAAAATCATATCATTCGCATCTTTACTCGAAGCAGTTCTTCCAGTACCTATTGCCCAAATAGGCTCATAAGCGATAACTATATTAAGCATATCTTCAGCACTTACATTTTCTAATGCTTTCATAATCTGATTTTTAACAACATCTTTTTCTATATTCTTTTCTCTTTGCTCAAGAGTTTCACCAACACAAATAATAGGCTTTATTCCATACTTTAAAGCAGAAATTACCTTTTTGTTAACAGTCTCATCAGTTTCATTGAAATACTGTCTTCTCTCAGAATGACCAATTATAACATAATCAATTCCTATTTCCTTTAACATTAAAGGAGAAATTTCTCCTGTAAATGCTCCTTTTTCTTCCCAATGCATATTTTGAGCGCCTAATTTTACTTTAGTATCCTTAAGCTCTTTCTTTATTTCATTCAATGATGTAAAAGGTACACATACAACTACTTCAACATCTGTATTATCAGCTACATTCTTAATCTCTCTAACCAGCTTAATACCTTCTTCAATAGTATTATGCATTTTCCAGTTTCCTGCTATTATAGGTCTTCTCATAATGCTCCCCCTTACTTATCATCAATAGCTGCAATACCAGGTAGTGTTTTTCCTTCAAAGAATTCTAATGATGCTCCACCACCAGTTGATATATGAGTCATTTGATCGTTATATCCTGTTTTTTCAACAGCTGCTGCACTATCTCCTCCACCAACAATAGTTACAGCATCAGATTTTGCCATCGCTTCAGCTATTGCTTCTGTTCCTTTTGCAAAGTTCTCCATTTCAAAAACGCCCATTGGTCCGTTCCATACAACAGTTTTAGCTTTTAATATTTCTTCAGCAAATATTTTTCTTGTTTCCTCTCCGATATCTAATCCCATCATATCTGCTGGTATTTCTTCAACCTTTACAGTTTTAAATTCAGTATCATTCTTAAACTCTTTTGCTACAACAGTATCTACAGGTAGTACTAATTTTACTCCTTTTTCCTCTGCTTTTGCGATAAGTTCTTTAGCTAACTCTATTTTATCTTCTTCTAAAAGAGATTTTCCTATTTCATATCCTTTTGCTTTTAGGAATGTAAACATCATTCCTCCACCTATTAATAGGCTATCTACTTTATCCAATAGATTTTCAATAACACCTATTTTATCTGAAACTTTTGCACCACCAAGTATAGCTACAAAAGGTCTTTCTGGATTTGACATAGCTTTACCCATAACTTCAATTTCTTTTTTAACAAGATATCCTACAGCTGATGGTAAATGCTGGCTTACACCAACATTTGAAGCGTGCGCTCTATGAGCTGTACCAAAAGCATCATTTACAAATAAATCTGCTAAAGAAGCTAACTCTTTTGCAAACTCTTCACCATTTTTTGTTTCTTCTTTTCTATATCTAGTATTTTGTAGTAAAACTACATCTCCTTCGTTCATTTCTGCAACAGCTTTCTTAGCATTTTCTCCAACTACATTATCATCTGCTGCAAAAATAACCTCTTTATTTAAAAGTTCAGATAATCTTTTTGCTACTGGCTCTAAACTGTATTTAGGATTAGGCTCTCCTTTTGGCCTTCCTAAGTGTGACATTAATATTACTTTACCGCCATTATTAATTATATATTCGATTGTAGGAATTGCACTTCTAATCCTTCTATCATCAGTTATTTCACCATTTTCATTCATTGGTACGTTAAAATCGCATCTTACTAGTACTTTTTTACCTCTTACGTCTAAATCTTCAACTGTTCTTTTATTTAACATACTATCCCTCCTTAAAAATCGTTATTGGTCGTTCGTCACTCGCTTTTCGTTGAATTAGAAAGTTAAAAACGAAAAACACAAATTTTTCATAGAACTTTTGATATTGTCGAAACTCTTTTCTAAAGGTAAAGCCGGTTTTGTAGATAACTACAAAACCGGTCAGCATCTTTTATAGTCCTTTTTCAATGATGTATTTTACTAAATCAACAACTCTTGTTGAATATCCCCATTCATTGTCATACCATGAAACAACTTTTAACATATTTCCACCAATTACCATAGTTGATAAAGCATCAACTATTGATGAATGAGAATCTTTTCTATAATCAATAGATACTAGTGGTTCTTCTGAATATCCTAAGATTCCTTTTAATTCTCCTTCTGCAGCTTCCTTTAAAGCTTTATTTACATCTTCTACAGTAGCTTCTTTCTCAATTTCAAATACTACATCTACAACTGAAACTGTTGGAGTTGGCACTCTCATTGCCATACCACTTAATTTTCCTTTTAATTCAGGTAATACTAATGCAACTGCTTTAGCTGCTCCTGTAGTTGTAGGAATAATTGATTCAGCAGCTGCTCTAGCTCTTCTTAGGTCTTTATGTGGTGCATCCAATATTCTTTGGTCATTTGTATATGAGTGAACTGTTGTCATTAAACCTTTTTTGATTCCAAATTTCTCTAATATAACTTTAGCAACTGGTGCTAAACAGTTAGTTGTACAAGAAGCGTTTGAAATTATATTGTGATTTGCTGGGTCATAATCTTTTTCATTTACACCCATAACTATTGTTACATCTTCACCCTTAGCAGGTGCACTAATTACAACTTTTTTAGCTCCTGCTTTAATATGCTTTTCTGCACCTTCTCTGTCTCTGAAAATACCAGTTGATTCTATTACGATATCTACTCCTAATTCTCCCCAAGGTAAGTTTTCTGGGTTTCTCTCGCTTAAAACTTTTATTTTCTTTCCATTTAATACTATGTAATCTCCTTCTACTGCTACAGTTCCTTCAAATTTTCCAAAACATGAATCATATTTAAATAAATGTGCTAAATCTTCTGGTTTAGCTAAGTCATTGATTGCTACAACCTCGAATTCAGTAACTCCATTCTCTAATGCTGATCTTAAAACATTTCTTCCTATTCTTCCAAAACCATTAATACCAACTTTAATAGCCATTGTATACTCCTCCTTTATATTTTTTGCTACACATTGTAGCTTATTTGACTAATTCTAATATCTTTCTAGCTGCTCCCTCATCTATAATTAAAGTCATATCTCTTTTAAGGCTACAAATAGCAATTATAGCTTCAGCCTTACTCACACCACATGCAACTCCAACTACATTTTTTAGATTTTCAAAATCTACCAACGATAAGCCTACTGAATTTGATTCCCAAACTTTTTCTCCTTTTGTATTAAAATAATGTCCAAAAGCTTCTGCAACTGCACCTCTCATTTTTAATTCTTCAATTATTTCTATACTAAGCTGTCTTCTTTTTGCCATAACATCTGCTCTGCCTATTCCAAATATTAACACATCTAGATTCTTTATAGCATCTACAATTTCTCTAATTTCTGGTATCTGCAAAAGTGCGTCAAGTGCTTCTTTACCAATGTTATCGGGTACATGCAGCAATTTATAATGCCCACCTAATTTTTGTGCTAACTTCGCTGCTACATTATTAGCCTGAACTTCTACATTTCTTCCTAGACCACCTCTAGCAGGAAGCACAAGTATATCATTTTCTCCTTTTTGATTTGGCATTTCCTCAGCAAGTTGTGCCATTGTTGTACCACCAGTTATTCCTATAATACTATCACTTTTTATAATTTGTTTTAAATGCTTAGCTGAAGCTCTACCAATATCCTTTAAAATTAAATTATCCTCATCGTAATTACCAGGTACTACTATAACATTACTGATATTTAATTTCTGCTCTAATTTTTTTTCTAATCCATTCAGACCTTTTAATCTATGTATAAAATCTTTTAAATCCTCAATTATTATTTTACCTTCTTCAGTAACATTCATACCTTGAGATTTTATTTCCAACAAACCCTGTTTTTTCAATATATTAACTTCTGTTCTTATAATTCTCTCTCCAATATTTAAACTATTAGCTAACGTCCTTCTGCCTATTGGTTGATTATAATATATGTTCCTTAGAATATTATACCTTTTTTCTAAAATCTCAATCATTTCAGGCACAATTTTTCTTTGTAGCTCTATAATATCTTTCATAATTTCTCTCTCCTTATGGACTTATGGTGTCCATAATGTCAGTATATGTCCCACTTAGTCCATTAAAATATAGGGATAATTATAAATCAGATGGTCATTCAATGTCCCGCATATGATTATTACGTCCCATTTCTAATAAAAAAATTTACCAACAACTATATTATAATCAATATACTTTTAAATTTCAAGATTAGAAATTTTATTTTTTTCTACTAATATCTTTTTCTTAGATTTGAAGAAGGAATGTTTAATTCATCTCTGTATTTCGCTACAGTTCGTCTAGATATTTTTATATTTTGATTTCTTAATATATCTGTTATTTTTTGATCACTCAATGGCTTTCTAGGGTCCTCATTTTCTACCAACTCTTTTATAATAGATTTTACGCTAGTTGAAGAAATTTCTCCTTGATTCGATGATACTCCTCTTGAAAAGAAAAATTTTAATTCAAATATTCCTCTAGGAGTTTGTATATATTTACCATTTATTGCTCTACTTACTGTAGATTCATGTATTCCTAACTCGTCAGCTACTATTTTTAATGATAAAGGTTTTAAAGCTATTTTTCCCTTTTCAAAAAACTCTCTTTGATGTCTAACTATTGCATCTACTACTTTGTAAATTGTCATTCTTCTTTGTTCTATACTCTTAATTAGCCATAAGGCAGAATCAAGCTTACCTTTTATAAATTTAACGATATCTTCTTCAATTGCTTGATTAAGTAGTCTTCTATAGTAATTATTAACAGTTAGTCTAGGCGCAGTTACATCATTTACATATATAATATATTCATCATCAATAATCTCTAAAGTAACATCTGGCTTTATAAATTTTACATCTTCACTACTACTTATAAAACTTCTTCCTGGCTTTGGCTCAAGAGATTTAATTAAATCACATATCCATTGCACCTTTTTTATACTAATACCCAATTCTTTTGCAATTTTAGTAAGTTTGTTACATCCAATCTCTTCTAAATAACTATCTAAAACTTTGTAAACGTATGGATCCTTTATTTTCCTATCTTCTAACTGTATTTTTAGACACTCCTTCAAATCTTTAGCTCCTACTCCAACTGGATCAAAAGTCTGAATTATCCTTAAAACGTTTTCAACTTGATTGTTTTCAATATTTAACTGATTTGCTATCTCGTCAGTTGTAACTCTTAAATAACCATTTTCATCTAAACTTTCAATTATAAATTCACCTATTTTTTTTTCCATTTCATTAAATAATGTAAGATTTAATTGAAACAGAAGATGTTCTTTAAGTGTAGTTTTGTATGTTATATAATTTTCTAAAATCCAATCATTACTGTCATTTTCTTTATAACCTCTGCTATAACTTGCATCATCATATTGGCCTAAGTATTCCTTCCAGTTTATTTCAGATTTTATTTTATCTAAATCTATTTCTCTTTCTACCTTGCTTTCTCCAGATTCAACTTCTAATAATGGATTTTTTTCCAATTCTTGCTCAATAAATTGCAGCAGTTCAAAGTTTGTAAACTGCAGTATTTGAATAGCTTGTCTTAATTCAGGTGTCATTATTAATTTCTGAGACTGCTGAAGACTCAATTCAAATCCAAGTCTCATATATTTCACTCCTAAAATGTTTAATTTATTACTATATCTATAGTATTAACTACTAGTTTATGACTAATTCAGCTCTAAAAATATTATATCAGAAATCATATGCAAAATAAAAGCTCCCTACCTTATTTGGCAGAGAGCAAAATACCTTTTTAATTTTTATCTTTCACCTTTTTCATAAGGTATACCATCTGCTGCTGGAGCAACAGCTCTACCTACAACACCAGCTAAAGCTAAAATTGTAGCTATATAAGGTATTGTTTGCAAAAACTCTGATGGTATAAAACCTAATCCTAAAGTTGATGCTTGTATTTGGATAGCTTCTGTAAATCCAAAGAATAAACAAGCTAGAAGGGCACCTACAGGATGCCATTTACCAAATATCATAGCTGCTAAAGCTATGAAACCTTTACCTGCTGTCATCCCTTCTCTAAACAAGCTTATTGCACCTAATGATAATGCTGAACCTGCAATTCCTGCTAATGCTCCACTTATCATAACACATATATATCTAATCTTATATACATTTATTCCTACTGTATCAGCTGCTCTTGGATGTTCACCAACTGCTCTAACTCTTAAACCAAAAGGAGTTTTATATAGAACATAATATGATACTATTACAGCTAATATAGCTAAATACACAAAAGGTGTTAGTTGTGAAGTTAAATCACCAATAATCGGTATTTTATCTATTAATGGTATTGATTTAGCTCTTATTGCATTTTCAATTGGATCAGTTTGACCTGACCTGTGCCATACCATTTCTAATAAGAAAGATGTTAAACTCGCTGCTAATAAGTTTATTGCAACACCAGTAACTACTTGATCAGCTTTTAAGTGAATTGCTAAGAAAGCTAAAATCAAAGAAGTTAATATACCTACAATAGCAGCTACTAATACTCCTAACCAAGGTAAATGTGTAAATTTAGCAGTTAATATTGAAAAGAAAGCTCCATTTATCATAATACCTTCAAGCGCTATATTAACAACACCAGACCTTTCTGAAAAAACTCCTCCTAATGATGCGAAAATAAGTGGTGTTGCTAGTCTTAATGCTGATGCAATTACTGCTATTATAACTCCTAACACCTAATTCACCCCCTCAACGTTGCCTTTTTTGCTTCTGCGTTCTTTTATTTTAGATATAAATTTTACAATTCTTTCACCTGCAATGAAAATGATAATTATACCTTGTATTATTCCAACTACTTCTCTTGGAATACCTGCAATTTGCATTTTTCTAGCACCATTACTTAAAATACCAAATAAAAGTGCACTTGCTAATACACCAAGTGGATGATTTTTACCCACTAATGCAACAGCTATACCTGTAAAACCATATCCAGGTGAAGCAGGTGCCATATCTACTTTATAAGTTAAACCTGCTACTTGTGTAGCACCAGCTAATCCTGCAAACAAACCTGATATAACCATTGCTAAAATAAGGTTTTTAGAAACACTTATTCCACCATATTCTGCTGCATAAGAATTTTGTCCAACCGAACGTATCTCATATCCTAGAGTTGTTTTAAATAATATAAAATATGCTGCAATAGCACATATTATAGCTATAAATATCCCTGTATGAACACTTGAGTAACCAAACCATGGTATAATCTCTCTTAATTGAGTTAATCTTGCCGATTTAGGTAGTAAAACTGTATAAGCTTTTTGTGTAGTACCCTCTAAAGTAGAAGGGTTTAACACAGTTCTAACAAAAAAGTTACTTACATGAATACTTGTATAGTTAAGCATTATTGTAGTTATTACCTCGTGTACCCCTAATTTTGACTTAAGAAAACCTGCAATTGATGCCCAAAGTGCACCACCTAAAGCGCCTATTATCATAATCAAAGGTATAAGTATGAATCCTGGCAAATCTCTAAACACATAGCCAGCAGCTACAGTTGTTAATGCTCCAATTACATATTGTCCTTCAGCTCCTATGTTAAACAAACCACATCTAAAAGCAAATGCAACTGATAAACCAGTAAATATCAATGGGGTAGTTTTTAAAAGCGTTTGTCCAAACTTATCTAAACCTCCTAAACTACCACTAAAAAGTGCCCAATAAGCAACTAATGGATTGTTACCTGTCCAGATAATGAATAAGGCACCTATTAAGAAAGATAATAATATTGCTAATAATGGAAATTTTATATTTTCAATCAATACTTTTAATTTGCTATCCTTTTCCATTGTTTCACCTCACCTTATTAATATTACAAATTTAAGCTTTTCCTCCTGCCATCATTATACCAAGTTTTTTCTCAGTAGCTTCTTCTGCATCAAGAATTCCAACAAGCTTACCATCATATATTACACCTATTCTATCAGCTAAAGCCATAACTTCATCTAACTCTAGAGAAACTAAAAGTACAGCCTTTCCTTTATTTCTCTGTTCTACTAACCTTTTGTGAACAAATTCAATTGCACCAACATCTAAACCTCTTGTAGGCTGTGAAGCAATTAATAATACAGGATCTCTATTTAGTTCTCTTGCTATAATAACTTTCTGTTGATTACCTCCTGAAAGTGACTTTGCAGTAACTTCTTCACTTGGTGTTCTAACATCAAATTCTTCAATTAACTTTTTAGCATGTTCATGAATGACATCGTAATTCATAATTCCATTTTTACTAAATGGTTCTTTGTAATGGTTTCCAAGCACCATATTTTCTGCTAGTGTGTGATTAAGAACTAATCCTCTCTTATGTCTATCTTCAGGTATATGGCCAACACCTTCTTCAATTATTTCTCTAGTTTTTGATTTGGTAATATCTTTACCTTCTAGCAAAATCTTTCCTTGTGTTGCATTTCTTAATCCTGTTATCACTTCTACTAATTCAGTTTGACCATTACCATCTACACCAGCTAATGCAAAAATTTCTCCAGCTTTAACTTCAAAACTAATACCTTTAAGCGCTGGCACTCCCCTATTATCTAATGCATGCAAATCTTTAATCTCTAATACCGGCTTACCAGCTTCCTGTTTTTCTTTTTGAACTACTAAATTAACTTTTCTACCTACCATTAATTCAGCTAATTCTTCACTATTAGTGTCTTTCGTATTTAAAGTATCTATAACTTTACCTCTTCTTATAACTGTTACCCTATCACTCATAGACATTACTTCTTTTAACTTGTGTGTAATCAAAATAATAGATTTACCTTGATTAGAAAGGTTTCTTAAAATTACTCCAAGTTCTTCAATTTCTTGTGGAGTAAGAACTGCTGTTGGTTCATCGAGTATTAGAATTTCAGCCCCTCTATAAAGAGCTTTTAATATTTCCACTCTTTGTTGCATACCTACAGAAATATCTTGTATCTTTACATTTGGGTCTACAGCTAAACCATATTCGCTTGAAATTCTATTAACTTGTTCTACTGCTTTTTCCTTGTCCAATTTTAATCCGCCATACAATGAAGGTTCAGTACCTAGGATAATGTTTTCCGCTACTGTAAAAGGCTCAACCAACATAAAGTGCTGATGTACCATACCTATCCCTTTTGCAATAGCTATATTCGGGTTTTTTATTTCTACTTTCTCCCCTTTAATATATATTTCACCAGATGTTGGCTCATATAAACCATATAATATATTCATCAAAGTAGTTTTTCCAGCTCCATTCTCACCTAACAAAACATGAATTTCGCCTTTCTTAACTGAAAAATTAACGTTATCATTAGCTACAACACCCGGGAAAACTTTGGTAATGTTTTTCATCTCTACTACATAATTCATCCTTATTCCCTCCTTTAAACACAATTAGGTCAGATGTAACATCTGACCTAATTATTATAACCGATATTATAAAATTTTATCAAGTATAAATATTTTTACAATTCTGGAGCTTTAAAAGCTTCAAACTCTTCTTTAGTTTTAGGAACTATTATTTTACCTTCAATTATAGCTTTCTTATATTTTTCAGCTGCATCTTTTAATTCTTGAGTTAGGTTACCAGCTTTATCACTGTAGCCTACACCCTCTTCTTTTAAACCATAAGTGTAAACTTTACCTTCAAACTTTCCTTCTTTTACAGCTTTAGCAACATAGAATGTTGCATTGTCAACTCTTTTAACCATTGAGCAAAGAACATTTTCTGGAGCTAGAGATGATTGGTCTTTGTCAACACCTATTGCCCAGAATCCTTTTTCTTTAGCTGCTTCGATTAGTCCAACGCCAACACCACCAGCAGCATGGTATATAACGTCAGCACCTTTTTCATGTTGTACTAATGCTATTTCTTTACCTTTAGCAGCGTCTTCAAAAGAACCAGCATAGTTTACAAATACTTCTGCATTAGGGTTAACAGCTTTAACACCTGCTCTAAAACCATATTCAAATTTTTCGATTAGAGGGAATTTCATTCCACCGATAAAACCTATTTTATTAGTTTTAGTTGCAAGTCCAGCTATAACACCTACTAAGAATGAACCTTCTTCTTCTTTGAATGTTAATGAAGCAACATTTGGAGCATCAACTACAGAGTCAATTATAGCAAATTTTTGATTTGGGAATTGCTCTGCAGCTGTTTTCATTGATTCACTAAATAAGAATCCAACTCCTATGATTAAATCCATATTTTCTTCAGCAAAACTAGTTAAGTTTGGTAAATAGTCATCAGCAGTATCTGACTCTAATACTTTTCTTTCAATACCAAGCTCTTTTTCTGCTCTTGCTAAACCATCCCAAGCAGAATCGTTAAATGACTGGTCTCCTAATCCACCAGTATCAGTAATCATACCAATAGTTACTTTTTCAGTTTTACTAGTACATCCTACTGCTAAAGTAAGTACTAAAACAGTAGTTAATAAAAGTGCAATAATCTTCTTTGACATTTTAAAATACCTCCTTAAATATTATTTAGTCTGCAAACCAGTTTGCAGAATTAAGTGACAAATTATAATATTCTATAAAGTTTCTAAAAATCCTCTAAAAATTCTCAATTTTTTTCTAGTCTAGAACAAAATCTTCGATTAAAATAAATTAAGGAAGATTTTGATGAAATCC
>NZ_JXLL01000019.1 GCF_001316435.1 Caloranaerobacter sp. TR13 | reverse complement strand
GAGTCAGTAGTATTGATTAAAAGAAAACACAGTTAAGAAATGTTAAAATGTCAATGAGTATAAAGACTTTATAAAAATGCACATAATTTCTTGAACGATGATAGGAAACATTACTTTACATTTGTTTGCAGACAATAAACCTGTCCCCTTGTCAGATTAGCACAGGTTAGTGTTTCAGACAAGAAAGCAGTAGTTGAGTTAGCTTATGAAGTAGACGTAGAAAAATTAAAAGCAAGCTGGTTATACAATAGATGTTTAAAGTTATCAAAAAGTAGCATATCACACAATAATAGAGGCATTTGCTACAGCTAACGTATTTAGTTTTGTTTAATTGTCGAATTTTGTAGTAATTCTTATTGGCATAATATATGCACTAGATTATTAATCACATTAAAAAATTTTACTAAAACTTGTATTATGTATACAAGAATAATTATACTTTATGAATTAAGGAGTGAGATAATGTATAAAAAAAAGAGATTGAGTTTTAAAGGTGGAATCCATCCACCGTATTCAAAAGAGCTGACCAAATCAATTTCTTTAGAATATGCTCTTTCACCTAAGGTAGTTTATATTCCTTTACAACAACATATAGGGGCTCCCTGTGAACCTATAGTAAAGGTTGGTGACAGGGTAAAGATTGGGCAGAAAATTGGAGAAGCAAAGACATTTGTCTCAGTACCAGTACATTCAAGTGTAGCTGGAATAGTTAAAAAAATAACTCCACTGCCTACTCCAACAGGTTCAAAAGTAATGACTGTAATTATAGAATCTGATGGAAGTAATGAGATTTATGAAGGTATAAAACCAAAAGGTGAGCTTAGCAATCTAACTAGTAAAGAAATCATAGAGATTATTAAAGAAGCAGGTATTACGGGTATGGGAGGAGCCGCATTCCCTACTCATGTTAAGTTATCACCGCCGCCAGAGAAAAAAATTGATACTATTATACTAAATGGTTCAGAGTGTGAGCCTTATTTAACAGCTGACCATAGATTGATGGTAGAGTATCCTGAAAAAGTAGTTTTTGGCCTAGAAGTAATTATGAAGGCTGTAAATGCAAATAAAGGAATTATTGGCATTGAAGATAATAAACCAGATGCTATTGAAAATATAAGAAGCATAGTTGCTAAGAAACCAAATATTGAATTGGCAGTACTAGAAACAAAGTACCCTCAAGGAGGAGAAAAAAGGCTGATTGATGCTATTACTGGAAGAAAGGTTCCTGCAGGCGCACTTCCAATGGATGTTGGAGTTATAGTTAACAATGTTGGTACAGCAGCAGCTATTGCAGATGCAATACAAAAAGGTATGCCGTTAATTGAACGAATTGTAACAGTTACCGGTAATGGAATAGTACAGCCAAGTAATCTGATCGTCAAAATTGGAACACTATTTAAAGAAATTATAGAACAATGTGGAGGCTATTCTGGTGAACCTGGTAAGATAATTAGTGGAGGTCCAATGATGGGATTTGCTCAATATACTGATGAAGTGCCAGTGATAAAGGGAACTTCTGGTATCTTGGTATTAAAACAAAAAGATGCCTATTCAGAAGTAGAACAGCCTTGCATTAAATGTGCTAGATGTGTAGACGTATGTCCTGTAGGATTATTGCCAATAAAAATTGCGAATTATTCACAGAAATCAAAATGGGATGAAGCCGAAGCATATAGTGCTTTATACTGTATTGAATGTGGTTCTTGTTCTTTTATATGTCCTGCTAAAAGACCTTTAGTGCAGCGAATTAGATTAGCTAAAGGCGAAATTTTAGCTAAGAAAAGAAACAAATAAAGGAGGTTCTAATAAATGCACAATATTAAGTTAGTTGTCAGCTCTTCTCCTCATATTAAAGATAGAGATAATGTTACTAAAATCATGCTTAGTGTAGTTATTGCACTTATACCAACTGTATTGTCAGGAATATTTTTCTTTGGTCTTAAATCTCTAATAATATTGTTAACTACTATTTCGTCATCATTAATTACAGAGGTTATTTTTCAAAAAGTAAGAAAAAAACCTATAACTCTTAGAGACGGAAGTGGATTGGTTACTGGTTTATTACTTGGACTTACCTTACCACCTAATCTTCCAATTTGGATGGCAGTAGTTGGAGGTGTAGTTTCTATAGGATTAGGAAAAATGGTTTTTGGAGGACTTGGTCAAAATATTTTCAATCCTGCATTGATAGGTAGGGCCTTTCTTTTAATAACTTTTCCAGTAAAAATGACAGAATGGCTTGCACCATTGGATGGTGTAAGTGCAGCAACTCCATTAAATCTGCTTAAAATGCAAGGAATCAAAACTAATTATTTCGATTTGTTGATAGGAAATGTTGGGGGTTCTATTGGAGAAACATCGGCAATTTTCATTTTAATTGGAGGACTATATTTACTATATAGAAAATGTATTGATTGGAGAATACCTGTAAGCTATCTTGGGACAGTTTTTATTATGACATTGTTATTAGGTCAAGACCCAATATTCCATCTTTTATCTGGAGGATTAATGTTAGGTGCTTTCTTTATGGCTACCGATATGGTTACAACCCCTATTACTAAAAAGGGAAGATGGATCTTTGGAATAGGTGCTGGTATAATTTTGGTTATTATTAGGGTGTATGGTGGATATCCAGAAGGTGTTCTTTATTCGATATTATTTATGAACGGATTAACTCCTATTATAAATAGATATACAAGAAGTAAAATCTTTGGGGAGGTGGCAAAGTAATGAATAGTACATCAAGAATGGTCATTGTTCTTTTGATTGTTGGTGCAGTTTCAGGACTTGTTTTAGCATTAACTTTTAAATGGACTGAGCCTAAGATTAATGAAATTGCTGAAGCTAATCAGAAAAAAGCTATTTTAGAAGTACTTCCCAAGGCTAGCTCATATAAAGTGATGGAAAATAATGACTGGATATTTATTGGATATGATGAGAACGGCAGAGAGGTTGGAATAGCATTTGTAGCTGAAGGTGGAGGATTTCAGGGGGATATAAAGATGATGGTTGGATTGGATACCAAAGAAGAAAAATTAACTGGTATGACCATTTTAAGTCATCTTGAAACACCTGGGCTTGGTGCAAGAATCGAAGAAGATTGGTTTAAGGATCAGTTTAAAGGAAAATCAATTAAAGATAATTTTGTAGCAAAACAAGACATTGAAGCCATAACAGGTGCCACAATATCTTCGAATGCAGTTTCAAATATTTTAAAGAAAACGATTCCTGCAGCTTTAAAAGCTTATAAAACAGGAGGTGGCAAATAATGAGAATGTGGAAGGAATTTATTAAAGGATTATGGAAGGAAAATGCAGTATTCCGTCAGCTGATGGGTATGTGTCCTACTTTAGCAGTTACAAATACAGCTATAAATGGTTTGGCTATGGGCCTAGCAACCTTTTTTGTACTAGTATGCTCAAGTGTTATTGTGGCTATGATAAAAAACTATATTCCTTCAAAGGTAAGAATACCTTCATTTATAGTTATTATAGCTACCTTTGTAACTATTGCTGACTTGTTTATGGCTGCATTTTTCCCAGATATACAGAAGGTATTAGGTTTATTTATACCACTAATCGTTGTAAATTGTTTAATATTAGGTCGTGCCGAAGGCTTTGCATCTAAAAATCCTGTAAGATTTGCACTTATGGATGCATTGGGAATGGGAATAGGTTTTACTTGGGCTTTAACTGTATTAGGAATTATTAGAGAATTATTAGGAATGGGTTCAATATTTGGTTTAAGGGTTATGGGTGCTAACTTTACACCTTGGATTATATTCATTTTACCACCAGGAGCATTTTTAACACTGGGAATTTTATTGGGAATAATTAATACATTCAGTAAACAAAAAGCTACTGAAACATGCTGCCATTAAAGGAAGGTGAAAAAATGATAGAATTAATATTACTTTTTATTGGAACGGCATTAGTGAACAACTTTGTATTAGTTAGATTCTTAGGTATTTGTCCATTCCTTGGGGTTTCAAAAAAGGTTGAAGTTGCTGGGGGAATGGGTGTAGCTACAACATTTGTAATGACACTTTCAGCTATTGCTGCGTGGTTTATACAAAACTATATTTTAGATCCGTTTGGTTTATCGAGATTTTTACAATATGTGTCATTTATTTTAGTTATTGCATCATTAGTTCAATTGGTTGAAATAGTTCTAAAGAAGGTAAGTCCATACCTTTATGATGCACTAGGTGTGTTTTTACCACTTATAACAACTAACTGTGCAATTTTAGGATTGGCATTATATATACCTATTAAGGGTTATAATCTTATCGAGAGTACAGTTTTTGGCCTAGGCGCAGGTGTAGGTTTTACCCTTGCTTTAATAATAATGGCTGGAATAAGAGAAGAATTAGAATTTGCTGATGTTCCAGAAGCTCTTGAAGGTGCGGGAATAACTTTGTTGATTGCAGGAATACTTTCAATGGTATTTTTAGGGTTTTCAGGATTGATAGCAATGTAGTTAATGGAATTAGGAGGTGATTAAATAATGAATATCATAATTATATCTGTTGCTAGTATGGGAGTGATGAGTGTATTATTTGCTTTAGGATTAGCCTATGCTTCAAAGAAATTTGCAGTTGAAGTAGATCCAAGAGTAGAAGAAATTAGTATAGTGTTACCAGGTGCTAATTGTGGAGCTTGTGGATATCCTGGATGTGATGGTTTTGCTTCAGCTGTGGTTAAAGGTGAGGCTCCTGCTAATGGCTGCCCAGTTGGTGGAGCTGAAGTTTCTGAAAAGATAGCTGCTATAATGGGTATAGCTGTAGATGTAGATGGTGAAGTAAAGGTTGCAAGAGTTATTTGTCAAGGAAAGAGCTGCCATACTAGTGAAAAATATCAATATGATGGCATAAAGGATTGTAGAGCTGTTGCCAAATTAGGCAAAGGAAATAAAAGCTGCGATTACGGATGCCTTGGCTTTGGAACATGTATAGATGCATGCAGTTTTGGAGCAATAGTTATTGAGGATGGTATTGCAAAAATAAATCCTGATAAATGTACTGCTTGTGGTAAATGTATAGATGTTTGTCCTAAATCAGTTATTAGTTTAGTACCATACAGTCAAAGAGTAATCGTGGACTGTAATAGTAATGATTTTGGTAAGGAAGTAAAAGCAAACTGTAAAGTAGGCTGCATAGGATGTAAAATTTGTGAAAAGGCTTGTCCATTTGATGCAATACATGTTGAAAACAATTTAGCAATAATTGACTATGATAAATGCACAGGTTGCGGAATTTGTGCTGAAAAATGTCCAACTAATGCTATTTGGGAAGATACAAGCAAAAAGAAGAAAGCAAAAATAATTGATGAAAAGTGTATTGGCTGTACTATATGTGCTAAGAATTGTCCCGTAAATGCAATCGAAGGAGAATTAAAACAGGTACACAAAATTATAGATGATAAATGCATTGGCTGTGGAATTTGTGAAAAAAAATGTCCTAAAGATGCTATAGAAATGAAATAAAAAATTAAGAGAAGAGTGTGTCTTTTATGCATTCTTCTCTAATTTTATATTTTAAACATACAAAATATATGATTATGAGTTCAATTTTGGCATAAATATTGCTCTGGTTTAATGATATTAATAGTTTAAGGGAGGTATGAAATTGGATAAAAGAACTGAAATAATACGTAAAAGATACGATAGATTTGCAAAGATATATGATTTAATGGAAAAACCAATGGAAGCATCAAAACTTTCAGATTGGCGCAAAGATGCTATTAAAGAACTGCAGGGTAAAGTTTTAGAGGTTGGAGTTGGAACAGGAAAAAATATTGAGTATTATCCTAAAAATTTAGATGTAACAGGCATAGACTTTAGCAGTAAGATGCTTGAAAAAGCAAGGCGAAAAGCCAAAAAGCTTAACAAAGAAATCAAATTAATATATATGGATGCTCAAAATATGGATTTTGATGACAATACATTTGATTCTGTTTTTACAACTTGTGTATTTTGCTCTGTTCCAGACCCAATAAAAGGATTAAAGGAAATAAGAAGAGTGTGTAAACCCAATGGTAAGATTGTGATGATTGAACATGTAAGAAGTGAGAGAAAAGTTATTGCAGCTTTGATGGATATATTTAATCCAATCGTGGTAAGGACATTTGGTGCTAATATTAATAGAAAAACTATATCTAATATTGAAACAGCAGGCTTCAATAATATACAGGTAAAAGATTTATGGTTAGACATAGTAAAAAAAATAATTATAATAAATAAGAAATAGCAGACAATGTGCCTGTTCCCTTGTCTGATTTAATAATATTTGTATGGGTATATAATAAATGATATTTAGGTTAGGAGGGTGGTTGGATTTATGAAAATAGTTGTTATAGGATGTACACATGCTGGAACGGCAGCTATATTAAATTCAAAAAAATTATATCCTGATGCAGAAATAACTGTTTATGAAAGAAATGATAATATATCCTTTTTATCCTGTGGTATTGCATTACATGTTGGAGGAGTGGTTAAAGATCCTAAGGGATTATTTTACTCTTCACCTGAGAAATTAGCAGCTTTAGGTGTAAATACTAAAATGCTTCATGATGTATTAGATATTGATACGGATAATAAAAAAATCAAGGTTTGTAATTTAGAAACTAATGAAGAGTTTGAGGATACTTATGATAAATTAATTGTAACTACAGGTTCATGGCCAATAATTCCTCGAATAGAAGGGATAGATCTTGAGAATATATTATTATCAAAAAACTTCTATCATTTAAATACAATTATTGAAAAATCAAAAGATGCAAAAAATATTGTAGTTGTAGGTGCAGGATATATAGGAATTGAACTAGTAGAGGCTTTTCAAATGAATGGTAAGAACGTAACATTAATAGATATGCAAGAGCGTATTTTAGCTAAATATTTAGATAAAGAGTTTACAAATGTAGTAGAAAAAGCTTTTTTAGATCGAGGTGTTAAATTAGCACTAGGTGAAACCGTAAACAAGTTTATGGGAAAAGATGGAAAAGTTTCAAAAGTTGTAACTAATAAGGGTGAGTATGAAGCAGATTTAGTGATAATATGTATTGGATTTAAACCAAATACAGCACTTTTAAAGGGACAGGTTGAGATGCTAGATAATGGAGCCATTATAGTTGATGAATATATGCGTACAAGTAAAGAAGATGTGTTTGCAGCAGGTGATTGTTGTTCAGTTATTTATAATCCAACTGGGGAACATAGATATATTCCACTTGCTACAAATGCTCTGCGCATGGGAACATTAGTTGCTAAAAACTTAGTAAATCCAACTACTAAATATATCGGAACTCAAGGAACCTCTGGAATTAAGATTTATGAGTATAATATAGCCTCGACAGGACTTACCGAGGAATTAGCGAAGGAAAAAGGAATTGATTACAGAACTGTGATAGTTACAGACAACTATCGTCCTGAGTTTATGCCGACTTATGATTCTGCAGTATTTAAAGTAGTTTACGAAAGAAAATCAAGAAGGATTTTAGGTGCACAAATTATTTCAAAAGCAGATTTAACTCAGTCAATAAATACTATGTCGATAGTTATTCAAAATAAA
This sequence comes from Caloranaerobacter sp. TR13, assembly GCF_001316435.1. Classification (NCBI taxonomy): domain Bacteria; kingdom Bacillati; phylum Bacillota; class Tissierellia; order Tissierellales; family Thermohalobacteraceae; genus Caloranaerobacter; species Caloranaerobacter sp. TR13. The sequence continues at coordinate 22,897 of NZ_JXLL01000019.1, read as the reverse complement.
ATGACTATAGATGAATTGGCATTTGTTGATTTCTTCTTCCAGCCACATTTTAATAAGCCATGGAATCTTCTTAATTTAGCTGGATTGAATGCTGAATAAAAAATATATTAAGATTTGAGAGTCTTTATTATCAGGACTCTCTTTTTTTTTGAGAAAAGACTAAATAAAGTGATAGGTGGTTGCTGGGTTTTTCTGACTTGAGTAATTATGTACGTCTAAAAAATGCAGGTAAATATTTGAATTAATGATATTTACACTTGCAAAAACTTGAAATATAATGGATATGAACTGGTGGAGTTTAAGGCTTAATAATGGTTTATAGAGATTTTAGAGGGAGATATATAAATGGAATTTTTGAGAACTAGAGAGTAAGTAAGGTATTTTTTAACATCCGAAGGAGAATAAAATATGGAAAATAGAGTGCAATTAAAGAAAAATGTTAATAGAAATTATGTATTTATATTATTACAAAATATAGATTTAACAAGAGGAATATGGATGCTCTATCTTGCTTCTAAAGGTATGAGTTTAACTCAATTAGGATTATTAGAAACGATATTTCATATTACTTCATTTACTATGGAAGTACCAACAGGAGCAGTTGCAGATATATTTGGTAGAAAAATAAGCAGGATATTAGGTAGGACTTTTTCATTAATAAGTGTTATATTATTACTTGTTTCAAATAGCTTTATTTTATTTGCAATATCATTTATATTTACAGCATTATCTTATAACTTAGAGTCAGGTGCAGGAGACGCTCTAATATATGATTCACTAAAAGAGATAGGTGAAGAAGAAAGCTATATGAAACTAAATGGTAATAAAGAGGTATTTTTTCAATTAGCAAGTATTATTTCTTTTTTAGTTGGTGGATATTTAGCCACTAAAAGCTATGATATAGCTTTTATACTTACAATAATAATAGGAGCAATAACTATACTTCAATCCTTTACATTTAAAGAGCCAAGTATAGGAAAAATAAAAGAAAAAAAAGATAATATATTTATAAGTCAGTTAAAAGGTAGTATAACAGTAATAAAAAATAGACCTAAAATAGCATTTTTAATAGTTTTTACAGAATTTATTTCAACATTTGGAACATGCATTTTCTTTTATTTACAAAATTATTTAAAAGCAGATGGTTATAATGAAGCTAAGATAGGTTTTATTTATGCTATATCATCTGTGGCAGTTGCATTAGTAGCAACTCAAGTTCATAAAATAGAAAGAAAAATAAAAGAAAGAGGTATTTTACTAATAACTCCATTACTTACAGCAGTAAGTATATGGGGAATAGCTCTAAGTAAGTACCATTATATTTTCTTTATTTTATTAATGGTAACACAAGGAACGTTATATGTTGCAATGGGTGACTATATTAATAAAATGATTCCAAGTGAAAATAGGGCAACAATTTTATCTTTTTCTAGTATGGTATTTAGCTTTTTTATGATAACTATATTCCCTTTAATAGGATATATAGGAGATACGTATTCTTTAAGTACTGCTTTTAGATATTTAGGTGTATTGGGAATTGCTATAGCATTGGTAAATAGTTATATATTAATAGTTAAGACGAATAAAGTGAAATTAAAAAAACAAAATATATAGACCGAAAACCATTGGGATTAGTTATCTCAATGGTTTTTAGTTTTTAATTTTGAAAAAAATGTTAATAATCAATATGGCATGTTGCTATATGAAAATAGATAAATCCTATCTATAAAATACTATTTATGATATCATATAACAAAGAAGTTGTATCAAATCTAATATTTTCCAGATGCTTTGAATAGATATAATTAAAAGAAGGTTATGGGAGGGGCTAAAGGGGTAAGTATTATATTAATACAGTTTAAGCGCAAAAATTTCAAAATATTAAGAAAATATTATAGTAGTTTTGAAAAATATAAAATCTTATTGCTGTACTACTTAGTATGTTAGAAATTGTATAAGTAAATAATGACAGGGGGGTTTAAAATGAGTGTTATTGAGATTAATAATTTAACAAAGTATTATGGAAAATCTAGAGGTATAATTGATGTAAGTTTCAATGTTGAAGAAGGAGAAATTTTTGGTTTTATCGGACCTAATGGTGCTGGAAAGTCAACAACTATTAGAACACTGTTGTCATTGATTTATCCTACTAGTGGCAGTGCTAAAATATTTGGCAAAGATTGTATAAAATATGGACCTGAGATTAGGAAAGATATTGGGTATTTACCATCAGAAGTGTTTTATTATGATAACATGAAAGTAATTGATCTCTTGAACTATTCTGCTAGCTTTTATAATAAAGACTGTAGTAAAAGAATCAAAGAACTATCAGAAATCATGGATCTTGACCTTACAAAAAAGATTGAAGATTTGTCATTTGGTAATAAAAAGAAAGTTGGAATTGTTCAAGGGTTACTCCATGAGCCAAAACTTATAATTCTTGATGAACCAACAAGTGGGTTAGATCCACTTATGCAGAAGAAATTCTTTGAATTAATACTAGAAGAAAATAAAAAAGGTGCAACAGTTCTATTTTCTTCACATATTTTAAGTGAAGTTCAACGAATTTGCACACGTGTAGGTATAATCAAAGAAGGTAGAATGATAAAAGTTGAAGATATTAAGACATTGAAAGAACATAATTATAAGAAATTCAAAGTTGAAATATTAAATAATATAGATAAAAATTACTTCAATATAGATGGTGTAAGTGACTTAAAAATTGAAGATAATGTTATCAGTTTCTTGTATAGAGGAGATATCAATCGTATAATTGAAAAAATATATAGTATAAGAATTACAAATTTATTAGTTGAAGAACCTTCTTTAGAGGAAATATTTATGCATTATTATGAGAAGGAGGACTAAACTATGAATATGTATTTGCATGAATTGAAGATTCACAGAAAATCAACCATTATATGGACATTATCACTAATCGCAGTAGTTTTACTTTACATAAATTTGTTTCCTGCCTTTTCAGCAGATGCTGATGTAATGGAAAAAATATTAAAAAATTTTCCAGAAGAGTTTAAAAAAGCATTTGGCATATCTGATTTTGATTTTACTACGCTTCTTGGTTTTTATGGTTATACATTCTCATTTATATTACTAAGTGGTGCGATTCAAGCTATGAATTTAGGGATAGGTATTTTATCTGCAGAAATTCGTGAAAGAACAGCAGATTTTCTCCTAGTAAAGCCTATAACACGAAACAAAATTGTAACATCAAAGCTTTTAGCTGCAATAACAAGTATTGCTATAACTAATATATTTTATTTAATAGCTGCATTTATATCTGTAGAAACAATAGTCTCTGAGCCATATAATAAGAAAATATTTTTCATGATGTCGATTACTTTGTTTTTTATACAATTAATATTTATTGCTTTAGGATTTTTAGTTTCTGCTTTAGCGAAAAAGATAAAATCAGTATTACCAATCTCACTAGGTATAGTTTTTGGATTTTATATAATAGAAATGTTTGGTTCGGTAATTGGTGAAGAAAAAATGAAATACATTACCCCATTCAAATATTTTGATTTAGCATACATTATTGAAAATGGAAAATATGAAGTTAAATTTATCATTCTAAGTATAGTTTTAATAGTTGTTGCTATTAGTGGAAGTTATATATTATATTCAAAAAAAGACATTGCTTCTATTTAATAATTTAAATAGAAACAATGTCTACCACAAAGGGGGTCAGCTGGTCAAATGAATATATTCTTAAGAGAAATGAAAGCTAATAGAAAATCCCTTATCATATGGTGTATTAGCTTATTTGTTCTGACAGCAGGCGGAATGGCTAAATATGCAGCTTTTGCAGAATCTGGGGATTTAGTTAATCAAATGATGGAATCTTTGCCTGAGGTTTTGAAGACAATATGGGGTATAGGCACAATAAATTTAACTCAGGTAAAAGGATATTATTCAGTATTATTTATATATTTTGTATTAATGGCTACAATTCACGCTTCAATGTTGGGTGCTACCATTATTTCTAAAGAAGAGAGAGATAAAACTGCAGAATTTTTACTAACTAAACCAACTACAAGAGTAAGAATAGTTACATCAAAGTTGTTAGCAGCACTAGTTAATATACTGATATTTAATATAGCTACATTAATATTTTCAATGATATTTGTAAATTATTATAACAAAGGAGAGCCTATAAACAAAGAAATAATAACACTTATGATAGCAATGTTTATTTTACAATTGTTATTTGTGGCTATTGGCACTGCAATGGGTGCAATCAGTAAAAAAACAAAGGTAGCCACTGCAGGAGCTACTGCAATATTACTTGGAACTTATATATTATCAGTTTATATAGATATGAACGATAAGGTTAAATTCTTAAAATACATTACTCCTTTTAAGTATTTTCAAGCAAAGGAGTTAATATTTGGTGATGGATTTAACATAGGCTATATAATATTATCATTTGCAATTATTGGTGTATTACTTGGAGTAACATACAGGTTTTATTCAAAAAGAGATATATATATTTAATTAATATTCAATTATTTATGAGATTTTGATGGAAAAATGAGAAAGAGAATTTGTATAAGAAGTATTACGCCTTAGAGAATTTATATCTCTAAGGCGTTACTATTTATTAGAAAACAACAATAAATTATTGAAAAACAATAAAAAATAATTGACAAACGAAAATATAAATGTTTTAATTTAATTGGAGGTGGTTTTATGAAAACAGTAGGAAAGAAATCTATATCTAGTTTCTTACGAATTTTGTGTATTATTGGATTAGTCTTGATGGTAATGGCATCTATAGGTGTTATATTTGCAATGGTATTTGAAAAAGTTAGGAATTTAATTAGCATTACATTTAAATTTGAAGTATTTGAATTCAGTTATGATCCTTTAATTTTTACCAATTATAAAATTATGCTTCCTTTATTAGGACTGATGTTAAGTATGTGTATTGTGTTATATTATGGAATTCGTATTTTTTCAGAATTAAGTAAAAACAAAATTTTTAGTAGAAAAATTGAAAAAGATTTAAAATTGACATCGATTACACTATTATTTGTAGCTTTATTTAAAGGAGTTTTCTTATCTTTAGCAGCTTTTTATTTTGAAGAACATATAGGAGGATTACCAGATTATATAAGAATTAGTCCTAAAGCTTATGATCGTCAAATTCTCATTATATCAGCAATTTTGTTTATAATTCATAGAGTATACAAAGAAGCATTGTCTATTATAGAAGAACATGAATTAACTATTTAGGAGGTTAAAATGGGCATACGTGTAAATTTAGATGTTATGATGGCAAAAAGAAAAATTACCTCTAAAGAGCTTGCTGATAGAATTGGCATAACTCAATCTAATTTATCAATCTTAAAGACAGGTAAGGCAAAAGCTATTCGTTTTTCAACTTTAGAAGCGATTTGCAAAGTTTTATCATGCCAACCTGGAGATATTTTGGAATATGTAGCTGATGAGCAGGAAGAAGTTTAAAGTTAATACTTATTTTAAAAACTCAATAAAATTATAGGAGGTCGATATTTTGAAAACCTATAGAAAAGAATTATGGTTTAAAACAGAAACTAGAAGAGCTTTTATAAACATTACTCCTCAAATTGAAGAATGTTTAAAAGAGAGTGGTATTAAAGAAGGATTGCTTTTGTGCAATGCTATGCATATTACATCAAGTGTTTTTATAAATGATGATGAACTAGGATTACATAGGGATTTTGAACGCTTTTTAGAAAAACTAGCTCCAGAAAAGCCTTATGATCAATATGACCATAATGGATTTGAAGATAATGCAGATGCACATTTAAAGAGGACAATTATGGGAAGAGAAGTTGTTGTGGCTATAACAGATGGAAAATTAGATTTTGGCCCATGGGAGCAAATATTTTATGGAGAGTTTGATGGAAAAAGGAGAAAGAGAGTTTTAGTAAAGATTATAGGAGAATAGAAGTAAAGGGGTAGATTTATGTTAAATTTTGCTATTATTTTTATAACATGTGCATTGATTTGTTATACTATTGGAGTGTGGAGCGAAAAAATAGCTGGTATACTTAAAGTATGGCATTTAATATTTTTTTGGATAGGGTTTGTTTTTGATACTTTAGGAACAACACTTATGGGAAAAATAAGTGGAGGGAGTATAAATGAGATTAATTGACTTGCATTGCGATACAATGAGTAAAATTATTATATCTAATAAGTCAACTGGCCTAAGAGAAAATGATTTTCATGTTGACCTTGAAAAGTTAATTAAAGCAGATTCTTTAGCTCAATTTTTTGCTCTTTATATAGATATTGAAGAAAAAGACAATTATTTTGATCATTGCTTAGAAATGTTAGATAGGTTTTATCATGAGATTGAAAAAAATAATAAAAATATTGCAATAGCTAGAAATTATGAAGAAATGATTAAAAACGAAGCAAATGGTAAAATATCAGCTTTTCTTACAATAGAGGAAGGTGGAATATTAAAAGGGAAATTATATAATTTAAGAAACTTTTATAGACTAGGTGTAAGGTTAATAACTCTTACATGGAATTATCCTAATCAAATTGGTTATCCAAATTATAAAAAAGAATATATGACTAAAGGGCTCACACCTTTTGGTAAAGATGTAGTAAGAGAAATGAATAGACTTAAGATGATTATAGATGTTTCTCATTTATCAGATCAAGGTTTTTTTGATGTAGCATCGATATCTACAAAGCCATTTATAGCATCTCATTCAAATGCCCGATCTGTAAGAAACCATCCAAGAAATTTGACGGATGAAATGATAAAAATACTTGCTGAAAAAGGTGGAGTAATGGGAATTAATTTTTGTTCATATTTTTTAAGTAATGGTTCTATAAGTCGAATAGAAGATATTGTTACACATATAAAGTATATTAGAAAAGTTGGAGGAATTGATGTTATAGCCATTGGGTCTGATTATGATGGCATTAATTGTGAATTAGAGATTGGTAATATCGGAGAAATGAATAAGTTATTATGTGCATTAGAGAAGAATGGTTTTTCATCTGAAGAAATCGAAAAGATATTTTTTAAAAATGCTGAAAGAATTATTAAAGAAGTTCTATGAGTCAAGGGATACCCTTGACTCATTTACATTATTAGTTTATAGGGAACTGTTGAAGTATTATTTCTTTCCAACGTTGCTCCCAAATTTCTTTAGAAAACTGTTCAGATATTTTACGAGCATTTTTCCCCATATCTTCTCTTAGCTTAGGATTTTTTATAAGCTTAATGATTGTATTTTTCAAATTTTCTTTATTTATCTCTATTAAATATCCATTGTAACCGTGGATTATCAAATCTGTAAGTCCTCCTACTAACCCTGCAATTATTGGTTTTCCACAAGCCATAGCTTCAAGTAGTGAAAGTGAAGTTCCTTCTGAATATATGGATGGAATAAGAACTATATCCGCATCTTTATAAGCCTTATACATCTCATTCATTCGATACCAAGTATATTCTATACGAGGATGCTTAGAAGCAAAAATTTTCATGTGCTCTTCAGATTCTTCAGTGCCTCTTCCGACGAATGAGAAAACAACATTATTATATTCATTAACTAGCTCAACAGCCACCTTTTTACAAACAGTCCATCCTCTACCTGGATGCAATCTACGAGGATATAATATTTTAATATATTTTTTATTAGTTGAATTAGAATTGTTTGGTTTAAATATCTCTAAATCTACATAATTAGGTATATATACCTTTTTACATTTAAGATTTGGATTAACTGCATTTAACCAATTTATTGTATTTGTATCTACAGATACAAGCAAGTCTATTTGGCTAAGACCTTGAAAAAATCTACTATACCAGAGTTTAGAACGCCACCATTGACGTTCACATGAATCCCACCAAATACCATGACTTATACAAATAGAGTTGGGGAAAACATGCGGGTATGTTACATCCATATTGAAATATATATGATAATCATAATCTTTAGTTATTTTATAAAATTTTTTATTAAGCTCTATAAAGAAATCTTGATCAAAACCTGAATTTCCAATTCCTTTTATTTTAACGTTTTCATAAGTTCTTTCCCATTCTGTAGGGTTAGATGGCTGAAAAACGTCTACTTGATATCCAAGTTTTATTAGAAGTTTTGCTAAATCAATCAAATATCGCTCTCCACCACCAAATAAACATCTATTACCATCCCATTCGAGAAATTGTGGGGTAAGGATAGCTATTTTAGGCATAGGTTTTATATATACTTTTCTTTTTTCTTCTGTAGTAAATGTAATTTCTAATTTAGGTCGCCAATCTTTACTACTATGTTTCTGACTACAAAAACCTAATAAAGATGCACTATCTTCTTCATTTTCAGCTTTTATAATTATACCGAAGTTTTTTCTTGGGTTTTTTAACCATTCTTTAACATATTCAGTTATATCCCAACTTATAGATTCCCAAAGATGGCAATCAATTTTGGCTTGTACTTTTCTACTCTTATCATATGAAGGCTGATTAAAATAGCATACTTTCTTATCATCCCAATTTTGGGTTATAGGGTGTACGTCAAAAATGTTTTCTTGTTTCATGTAGTCATTTCGTACGCAAAAGAGTTTTAACTTTGCACTAATTATATTACATTTCCTAGGAAGACTGCTTAAATCAAATTTTAATAATATCCGGTATTTTATAGCTAAATTAAAGTATCCTAGAAAGTAATGAGTTTGATTTGAAAAATTTTTACCTTTTAAATGACTGTCTATAAAAGTATCCATTACTGGAGAAATGGATATTGTTTTTTGCATATTCACCACCTGCTTTTTTATATATTAATCAATGAGAAAAATATAATTCTACTATAGAATATTATTAAATAAGAAATGTGTGCCCTATAAAAATATTTATTAAATTAAAAAGCCAAGGGCAGTGCCCTTGACTTATTTTCTAATTGCTTTCATAAACATTTGAGTCCAATAGTACATTCCATATTTATCCTTTGCTACACCAACACCTATTTCGTTGTATATTGGACTTAATATATTATTTTTATGACCTTCTGAATTCATCCAACTACTCATAACTTTTTTTGGAGTTCTTTGCCCTTTAGCTATATTTTCAGCTGCTGCAGTAAATCTCAAACCAAAATCTTCCATCATTTTGAAAGGAGAACCATAAGTTGGAGAATAGTGTCCAAAATAATTCTTGTTTATCATATCTTGTGATTTATATCTTGCAACTCTTGAAAGTTGCCAATTTGCTTTAAGAGGTTGTAACCCTCGTTTAGACCTTTCTATATTAACTAATTTTATAACTTCATTTTCAAGTGCTTTAATGTCGCTAATATCTGGTATTTTAAGTTTTTGTCCAGGGTATATTAAACTAGGATTTTTTATTTGTGGGTTTGCTGAAATAAGTTCACTAAGTCCAACTTCGAACTTAACAGCAATTTTCCACATACTGTCCCCAGATTTTACTGTATAAGTTGTTTGTTGTGCAAAAGCAGGTATAGAAATTAATAAAAAACTTAGTATAAATGATAAAATAATAATTTTTTTCTTCATATAATCACCTTAAATATATAGTTTTAAATATAGTTTTATAAAAAATTGTTTAGAATATGTTATATAAATTATGTTAAACATATAAATTAATTTTAGAATGGTTTATATAAACTAACTTAGGATAAAATTTCAAAAATTTAAATTGCATTTTAACTATTTCTGATAAAGACACAAATTTCTATTTAATAAACCTTAATAACATATTTTTCATACCTTGCATATTAAATAAACCTTTTGATATACTGAAGTATATTAGCGGCTGAAGGAGAGATACGTAGATGGATGAAATACGAAAATTATTTCATGATATTATTAGTAAAAATAGCTTAATATATGGAGTTTTGAGTAAAGTAAGAGTTAAAGATGAAGAGAATTTTTCAAAAGTTACGATAAAGCCAGTATTAATTAAAAATTCTATAAATATACAGTTTACATATTATTATAAAAATAAGGTTATGCATAAAAATATAGATTTGAATGAGTCTTCAAAGGAGATTGAAAGATTAATAGATATATATTTTAGGCAGGCTGTTTTATTTACAACAGAAGCTGATTATCAGATTTTAATTAGCAAAAGAGATAAAGTTAAAATACTTAAGAAGAAGCCAACAAAAAGTTTAGTAGATTTAAGCCATAATCGTAAAAAGAACTATGTAATAGAGGAAGGAAAACCATGTCCATTTTTAATTAGATTAGGAGTAATGAATGAAAAAGGCAAAGTGTATTCAAAAAAATATGATAAATTTAAACAAATAAATAGATTTTTAGAGATTGTTTCAGATGTTATATCAAAGGCAGAAATAAAAGGTAGTTTTAATATAGTTGATTTTGGGTGTGGCAAGTCTTATTTAACTTTTGCACTCTACTATTATTTAGTAGATATTCTAGGTTTAGATGTTAATATAGTAGGGCTAGATTTAAAGAAAGATGTTATAGATTTTTGCAATAAGGTAGCTAGAGACTTAAATTATGATAAACTTAAATTTATACATGGAGATATAAAAGGGTTTAATGATTTTGAGAAGGTTGATATGGTTGTAACACTGCATGCTTGTGATACAGCTACTGATGCTGCACTTAGTAAAGCTGTTATGTGGAATTCGAAAATTATACTTTCTGTCCCGTGCTGTCAGCATGAACTGTTTTCAAAAATTAATAATCCTATTATGATGCCTATGCTAAAACATGGGATAATAAAAGAGAGACTTTCATCTTTAATTACTGATAGTATAAGGGGAAATGTATTAGAGATATTAGGATATTCGACTCAAATATTAGAGTTTATAGACATGGAACATACTCCTAAAAATATCATGATTCGTGCGGTTAAAAAATCTAATTATAATAAAAAAGCCATTAAAGAGTATGTTGAATTTAAGAAATTTTGGAATTTGGATGATCTTTATGTAGAATCAATTTTTGGCAATGAACTTACCGATTTATTGAAAGATAATATATAGATTTATAAAATGAGTAAAAATAGTAGATACAATAAGAAGTGTTTCTGCTAGTTGTAAAATTTAAAAACATGTGTTATTATCTTTGTAGAACTTTTTAAATAGAATATTTGCACAACTAGGGGAGCCTATAGTGATAGGCTGAGAAAGAGATGTTATCTCTGACCCTCATAACCTGATGTGGGTAATACCATCGTAGGGAAGTTTTGTGTTCGTAATTTATCACAAATTCTCTAGGAATTTGTGATTTTTATTTATACAGACTTATTTGGTTATGAGGGAAGCGTTAGATAGCTTCCCTTTTTCTTTTCAATTTGCCAATTTAGCAGAAAGGAGGGATTAAGGTGATAGTTAACGGAAAAGAAATGAGTTTTGAAACAGAAATAACAATAGATAATCTTCTTAAAAGTCTTGGGATAGATAAAGATAAGGTTGTTGTAGAGGTTAATTTTGAAATAGTTCCTAAAGAAAAGTATACAGATAGAATAATAAATAAAGAAGATAAAGTTGAAATAGTGAGTTTTGTAGGAGGCGGTTAATTTGAACATATTTATAAATGAAAGAAATTTTAGTATAAGGGAAGGCACTACAGCCTTTGAAGTAAGAGACAATGTAAAAAAAGATGCAGATATAGTGGTATTAAATGGATTTATTATAAAAAAAGATATGGCTTTAAAGGAAAATGATAGATTAACATTGATTAAACGTGGTGAAATTCCCAATAAAGATGAATTAGAAGCTCTATTAATTGCACGTCATACACCTGGAGTTCATGAAAGAGTAAAGAAGGCTTATATAGGTATTGCAGGACTTGGCGGACTTGGTTCTAATGTGGCAATTTCGTTAGCAAGGATAGGTATAGGCAGACTTCTTTTAGTAGATTTTGATGTAGTTGAACCTAGTAATCTAAATAGGCAGCAATATTTTGTAAAACATATAGGTATGTTTAAGACAGATGCTATGAAAGATATCATTACTCAAATCAATCCATTTGTTAATGTAGACATAAAAAATGCGTATTTGGACGAAAACAATATTACTGAAATTTTTAAAGAAGTTGACATTATAGTAGAAGCTTTTGACAATCCTCATTCTAAAGCAACATTAGTAAATACAGTACTAAATGAAATGCCTGAAAAAATTGTTGTTGCTGCTTCTGGATTAGCTGGCTACTTTTCTAACAATACAATAATAACTAGAAAAATTAAAGATAATTTTTATCTGGTAGGTGACGGTATAAAAGAAGCAAAGCCGGGATGTGGTCTAATGGCACCAAGAGTATGCATAGCGGCTAATCATCAGGCAAATACCGTTCTAAGACTTATTATGAATGAAAGGGATGTATAAAAATGGATAAATTAGTTATTGGTGGAGTTAAACTTGAAAGCAGGTTATTTATAGGGACAGGCAAATTTCCGAGTAAAAAAATAATTCCAGATGTAGTAAAAACCTCTAAATCGCAGGTAATTACTATGGCATTAAGAAGAGTAGATATAAATTCTAAAGAAGAAAATATCCTCGAGTATATACCTAAAGACTGCATTTTACTTCCTAATACTTCTGGTGCAAGAAATGCAGAAGAAGCAGTAAGAATAGCAAGACTAGCAAAAGCTTTAGGGTGTGGAAATTGGATAAAAATAGAAGTAATATCGGATAATAAATATCTTCTACCAGATAATTACGAAACCATCAAAGCTACTGAAACATTAGCAAAAGAAGGATTTATAGTACTTCCATATATGAGTCCAGATTTAATTGCTGCTAAAAGGCTAGTTGAAGCTGGAGCAGCGGCAGTTATGCCATTAGGAGCACCTATAGGTACAAATAGAGGGCTTAAAACTAAAGAATTGATACAGATTATGATAGATGAAATAGACTTGCCGATAATTGTAGATGCTGGTATAGGTAAACCTTCTGATGCAGCTGAAGCTATGGAAATGGGCGCAGCAGCAGTATTAGTTAATACGGCTATTGCTACTGCTGGAGACCCTGTTAAAATGGCAGAGGCTTTCAGGTTAGCAGTTGAAGCTGGTCGATTAGCTTATATTTCTAAATTAGGACCTGAAAAGAAGTTTGCTGAAGCTTCTTCGCCACTTACAGGATTTTTAAACGAAGGTGAGAAATAATGAGTTTTTATAGTGAATATTTAAAATATAAGAATTTTGAATTTAACAAGTTTTTAGAAAACATAACATCATCAGATATATTTAGGATAATAAACAAAGATAAAATTGATGAATACGACTTTTTGGCTCTTTTGTCAAATGAAGCTGAAAAATATCTAGAAGAGATGGCACAAAAAGCACATAGGTTAACAATTCAAAGTTTTGGCAAAACAATACTTCTTTATACGCCGTTATATCTTTCTAATTTTTGTATTAATAGATGCTCATATTGTGGGTTTAATATAGAGAACAAAATTAAGAGAAAAAAATTGACTTTTGAAGAAATAGAAGAAGAAGCTAAAGTAATTTCATCTACAGGTCTTAGACATATTCTAATATTAACAGGTGAATCGAGAAAAGAAACTCCTGTTTCTTATATAATCGATGCAGTAAAAATTTTAAAAAAATATTTTGATTCTATTTCCATAGAAATATATCCTCTCAAAGAGGATGAATACAGAGAAGTTATTGAAGCAGGAGTAGACGGGCTTACTATTTATCAAGAAGTATACGATGAAGATATATATGATAAAGTTCATATAGCTGGACTTAAGAAAAATTATAGATTTAGATTAAATGCTCCTGAAAGGGCATGTAAAGCTCGAATGAGAAATGTCAATATAGGAGCTCTTCTAGGTTTAAACGACTGGAGAAAAGAAACTTTCATGACAGGGCTTCATGCAAAATACCTACAGGATAAATATTCTGATGTGGAAGTAAGCGTTTCTCTACCGAGAATAAGGCCTCATATAGGAGTATATGAAGATATATATCCGGTAAGTGATAAGAACTTAGTTCAAATAATACTGGCTTTAAGACTTTTTCTACCCCGTGTTGGCATTACAATTTCTACAAGAGAAAATCAGAAACTAAGGGACAACTTAATCCCATTAGGAATTACTAAAATGTCAGCAGGAGTATCTACAGAAGTTGGTGGCCATTCGTCTAAGACAAAAAGTGATAGTCAGTTTGAAATATCTGATAAACGAAGCGTTATAGAAATGAAAGAAGCAATATCAGCAAGGGGATATCAGCCGGTATTTAAAGATTGGATGCATATAGATTAGTAATGTTGAGGTGTTTTTTATGAATATTTACAGAATGATTGATGCAAATATCAATAGAGCTTCTGAAGGATTGAGAGTTTTAGAAGACATATCTCGATTTATTTTAGAAGACTACAATATGTCTAAAAGTCTTAAGGAAATACGTCATCTTGTTAGAAAGAGTTTTTTAGATTCTAAACTGCTAATTTTTAGAGATTCATGCAATGATTTGGGATTTAACATATCTCAATCCAGTACTATCGATAACAAAGAAGATTTATTAAGTTTAGTAGAAGCGAATTTTAAAAGAGTACAAGAAGGTTTGAGAAGTATTGAAGAATCTCTCAAGATTTTAGGGTATTATGATAAATCTAAAATATACGAAAGCCTAAGATATAAATCTTATGATTTGGAGAAAAAATTTGGGTTAAAAAAAGATTTTCTCGATACTGATATATATGGAATTACTGCTGAAGAATTTTCTTTAGGGAGAACTAATATTCAGGTAGTAGAAGAAATGATAAAGGCTGGAATAAAAATTATTCAATATAGAGAAAAAGAAAAAAGTAAACTTGAGAAATATAATGAATGCAAGGCTATTCGAAAACTAACAAAAGATAGTGGAGTAACTTTTATTGTTAATGATGATGTAGATATAGCTATTGCTGTAAAAGCTGATGGAATTCATTTGGGACAAGATGATATGCCTATAGAAGAAGTCAGGAAAATAGCAGGTAATATGATTATAGGGCTATCAACACACAATATTAAGCAGGCTAAAACAGCGGTTAAAAAAGGTGCAGATTATATAGGAGTAGGGCCTATATTTAACACTACAACTAAAAAGAATGTAGAAAAATCTGAAGGACTAAAGTATCTCAAATGGGTTTCAGAAAACATTCAAATTCCGTGTGTGGCAATAGGAGGGATAAAAGAGTCAAATATTATAGAAGTTAAAAAATACGGCGGAAAATGTTTCGCTATGATATCTGAAATTGTTGGCTCGCCGAACATAGTTAAAAAAATAAAGAGTATAAGAAGATTACTAAAAACTATATAGAAAAGGAGAATGGAATATGAATTATTCAACTCAAATGGACGCCGCTAAGAAAGGCATAATCACTAAGGAAATGGAATTAGTTGCAAAAAAAGAGAAAATAGATGTTGAAGTTTTAAGAGAAAAGATAGCACAAGGCAAGGTTGTAATACCTGCTAACAAAAACCATAACTCACTTGATCCAGAGGGGATAGGAGAGAGCTTAAGGACTAAAATAAATGTCAATTTAGGAATTTCAAAGGATTGCTATAATATCGAAAAGGAGTTAGAAAAAGTAAAAACAGCTCTTGAAATGAACGTTGAAGCAATTATGGATTTAAGTTCTTATGGAAAAACCGAAGAGTTTAGGAAAAAGCTAATCAATATGTCTTCTGCTATGATAGGTACTGTACCTGTATATGATGCAGTCGGCTTTTATGATAAAGAGCTTAAAGATATAACAGCTGAAGAATTTTTAAAGGTTGTAGAAAAACATGCTCAAGATGGTGTAGATTTTATGACAATCCATGCAGGTATAAATAGAGAAACTGCTGAAGTTTTTAAAAGAAATAAAAGACTTACTAATATAGTTTCAAGAGGTGGCTCTTTATTATATGCATGGATGGAATTAAACAATAAGGAAAATCCATTTTACGAATACTTTGATGAAATTTTAGATATATGTGAAAAATACGATGTAACTATAAGTCTTGGTGATGCTTGTCGTCCAGGAAGTATAAATGATGCAACAGATGCAAGTCAAATAAAGGAACTTATAGTGCTTGGAGAGCTTACAAAAAGGGCATGGGAAAGAAATGTGCAGGTAATGATAGAAGGACCTGGACATATGCCTTTAAATGAGATAGCTGCCAATATGATTCTTGAAAAAAAACTTTGCCATGGAGCACCTTTTTATGTATTAGGACCTATAGTAACAGATATTGCACCAGGATATGACCATATTACAAGTGCTATAGGAGGAGCTATAGCAGCTGCAAATGGTGCAGATTTTCTATGCTATGTAACACCTGCTGAACATTTAAGACTTCCTACATTAGATGATATGAAAGAAGGTATTATTGCTTCTAAAATTGCTGCACATGCTGCTGATATAGCAAAAAATATTAAGGGTGCAAAAGAATGGGATTATGAAATGAGTAAAGCAAGACAAAGTTTAGATTGGGAAAGAATGTTTGAACTAGCTATTGATCCTGAAAAGGCAAGAAGGTATAGAAGAGAATCTATGCCTGAACATGAAGATAGCTGTACAATGTGCGGGAAAATGTGTTCTATGAGAAATATAAACAAAGTAATGCAGGGTAAAAATATAAATATTTTAAGAGAGGACGACTAAGATGCTTTACCTTATTACTAATAGGAAAATCATTAAAAAAGACAGCTTTTATGAAGTAATAGAAAATGCAGTAAAAGGTGGAGTAGATGCTGTTATATTAAGGGAGAAGGATTTATCTTATGATGAACTTCTGCCTATTGCAGTTAAATTAAAAAACATCCTTAGTAGCTATAATATACCATTAATAGTTAATGGTAATCTAGATATTGCAAAAAATATACTAGCAGCTGGTTTTCATACAAGTTTCGATAGATTTATAAAAGAAAAAATTGAGTTTAAAGGACTTTTAGGTGTATCTGTACACAGTTTAGAAGAAGCTATACTTTCTGAAAAACACGGCGCAAGCTATATTTTGGCTAGTCATATATTTGAGACAGATTGTAAAAAAGGATTAAAACCAAAAGGTATAAAAATGATTGAAGAAATAAAGGCGGAAATTAAAATTCCTGTAATAGCATTGGGGGGTATAAATCCTGAAAATATAGATAAAGTTTTATCTGCAGGTGCTGATGGAATTGCAGTTATGTCATATATAATGGCATCAACAGAACCGTTTTTGTCTGTTAAGAGATTAAATAATAAGATAAAAATATTCTGTTTAAAAAATAAAGATGTAAGTTAAAAACTGAAGGAAGTTTCCTTCAGTTTTTTTAAACTATATAAAATAAATTCATAGAATATTGTATAAGATTTTATAATAGGAGTGAATATTTAAAAATGGTTTTTGCTGATACTGATAAAGAAATAAACCCAAATTGTATTAAAAATATCAAAGCTATAAATATAAAACCTGAAGCACCAGAGATCACAATTATCTTTCCGCCTGTAATAGATTGGTATTTACTATATCAAAGGTCGCAGCAAATTGCTACTGCTTTTTCCAAAATAGATAATGTGAGATGTATTTTTATAACAGGTGAAGCATATAAAAAATTAAATAAACTTATCTTGAAAGTAAATGATGATTTATTTGTAATAAGAGTAAATACTGACTATAGCCAATTAGTAAAATGTAAGAAAGTGTTATGGTTTTCTTATCCTAAACATTATAAATATTATAAAAATGGTTTTGATTTTATTGTATTTGACGGTATTGATATGCTAGTTGACGAATTTTATTTTTGGACAGTTGATTTAAAAAATGCTGTTAATTGTGTAAAGATAATATTTTGTACTTCAGAATTATTATTTAAATTTTATAAAAAATACAATAAGTCTGTTTTCATGTGCCCTAATGGAGCAGATTACGAACATTTTAAAATTGCTCAAAAAAACTACCTAAGCCAAATGACTTTCCACTTATTAATTCAAATGAAAAAGTAATAGGTTTTTATGGTACTTTGGCATCTTGGTTAGATTATAAACTTATAAGTAAAATAGCAAATAAGTATAAAGTTGTTCTTATAGGTAAAAACAGATACTATAAAAAAAGTATAAAGCATCCAAATTTAATAATTTTGGAGCACAAAGACTATTCACAGCTTCCATATTATTTATTACAGTTTAATTTGACAATGATATCGTTTAAATTAACAAACATGATTAAGGGGGGCGATCCAATAAAGTATTATGAATATATTTATGCTGGGAAATCAGTTGTATCTACTGAGATTTATGAGATAAAGAGGAAATTTAATAATATAACATATTTTATGAATTATTATAATTGTTATCAAGTAATAGAGAGAGCTATAAAAGAGGATTGTTTTTCAAAAAGATTAGAAAGAATAAGAGCAGCAAAGGAGAATACTTGGAGTATAAGAGTAAAAAAGCATATGAGGAAATTATTAAATATTTGTTCAAAATTAATAACTATTAGAGGAATAAGAATAGTTTTGTTGAATTAATAATAATTATCAATCATCAAATGACATTCTGGTTAATACGTTAATATGGAGGTAGAAGATATGCAAAATGTTTATGCTGAAATAAAAAAAGATAGACAAATTTGGAAATTTTGTTTTTATGGTTTTTTGAAAAACCTAAAATTTTTTGAACCGTACTTATATATATATTTATTAGCTAATGGGTTGAGTTTATTTAAAGTAGGGGTTTTATTTGCAATAAGGGAGATAGTAACATATATTTTTGAAGTTCCTTCAGGTATTTTTGCAGATAGTTATGGTAAAAAGACAGAATTACTAATATGTTTTACATTTTATATTATATCTTTTATATTTTTCTTCTTAAGTACCAATTATTTAATAATAATCATAGCTATGATATTTTTTGGTTTAGGTGAAGCGTTTAGGTCTGGCACGCACAAGGCTATGATATATTCATATTTAGAGCAAAAAGGATGGTTTTCTCATAAAGGATTTGTATATGGAAGAACTCGTTCATTTTCACTTTTAGGTTCATCAATTTCAGCATTTTTATCTATAATTTTTGTTTTAAAATTACCTGCAATGAGATGGATTTTTCTTATTTGTATTTTACCTTATATTTTAGATTTTTTATTAATTTTAAGTTATCCTAATAGTTTAAATGAAAAGAATGAAAGTGATTTAAGTATTAAAAAGTTTTTTGTTAACAGTTTTATAAAACTAAAAAGTATATTTAAAAATGAAATATTAGTAAAAGTTTTAATTAGCTCGTCATTATACAATGGAATTTTTAAGACTATAAAAGACTATATACAGCCGATTTTACAAACTACTATTTTATTAATGGGAGCTTCATATATTGCAAACCTAGACTCAGATAGTCAAATAAAGGTAATTTTAGGTGTTACGTATGGAATATTCTATATATTTAGTTCAATAGCTTCGAGGAATATATATAGATTAAACAAGTACTTTACTTCAAGCAAGCTTATGCAAATTTCATTTGATATTATGGGGCTATTATCTATAGCATTGTATTTTGCAATTAAAATTAAACTGATATATTTAGTAGTAGGATTGTATTTTATTTTATATATATTAAAAGATGGAAGGAGACCATTAGTTGTTGATGTATGTGGAGATTATATGAATAAAGATGAAAGAGCAACTGTTATGTCAATAGATAGTCAATTAAAATCGCTGTTTGTAGTTATTTTTGCACCATTATTTGGATTTATAGCTGATAAGTTTTCAATACAGGTTCTATTCCTTGTAGTAGGGATAAGTATGTTAATAATTAATAGATTGTTAAGTCTTGTTAGTGATTCACAAAATATTCCGAGTAATTCATAAGAATAAATAAAATTTAAAATGGCCTCAGGCCATTTTTTTTGTATAAAAATAAAATAATTACATATATTAACAATTGTACTTAGGATTAATTTGTTAAAAAAATAACTTTCCAAAAAAGTTAATCCAGGAAAACGTTACAAATTAGATAATTTACACAATTTAATATTTTCAGAATAGTAAAAAACATTTGAAAATTGTCGATACCTGTCATATAATATAACTAACAGTTGAATTAAAACTTGGAGGGAGGATTTTTATGGCAAACAACAGAGAAAATTGGGGATCAAAGTTAGGTTTGATACTAGCAATGGCTGGTAACGCTATTGGTTTAGGTAACTTCTGGAGATTCCCATATCAAGCTGCCAAAAATGGTGGTGGCGCATTTTTAATTCCATATTTTGCAGCACTTATAATGATTGGTATTCCAGTAATGTTAGTTGAATGGAATCTTGGTCGCTTTGGTGGAAGATATGGTCATGGTACATTAGGTCCTATGGTGTATTTACAGGCTAGAGAAGGCTCAAAGCCAAAAAATGCTGCAATAATTGGTGCACTAGCAGGTGCTTTAGCGTTTGCAGTTACATTGTTAGTTAACTCATATTACAATCAAATAATTGGCTGGACTTTAGGTTATAGTTATCTTTCAGTAACTGGTGGTTATATGGATGCTGCAAAATCAACAGGTGAAATATTCGTAAATTATATTCAAAGTCCAAAAGTATTTATATTTTGGATAATAGCGTTATTAGGTCTTGCATTAGCAGTTACTAGAGGAGTTCAAAAAGGTATTGAGAGCTGGGCTAAATTAATGATGCCTGTGTTATATGTATTTGGAATTATACTAGCTATAAGGGCTTTAACTTTAGGAAGTCCTGTTAATCCTGATTGGTCTTCATTAAAAGGTTTAAATTATATTTGGAATCCAGATTTCTCAAAACTTAATTGGACAGCTGCATTAGCTGCGGCAGGACAAATATTCTTCACATTATCAATCGGTATGGGTATTATAGCAAACTACGCTTCATACTTAAAACCTGATGATGACGTTGTAGTTTCATCATTAGCAACTATTTCATTAAATGAGTTTGCAGAAATAATCTTAGGTGGTACTGCTGTTATACCTATAGCATATGCATTTTTAGGACCTAAAGGAGTAGCAGTAGGAGTAGGATTATCATTTATTGCTCTACCAAATGTATTTAGGTCAATGGCTGGAGGCCAGTTGTTCGGTGCATTATGGTTCTTGTTATTATTCTTTGCTGGATTTACTTCAGCGATAGCTATGTTCAACTATTTAACTGCATTGGTTGAAGAGGATTTGAAAATTGAAAGATCTAAAGCTGCATGGATTATTTTCTTTGGATATGTAATTGTTGGATTGCCAGTAGGTCTTGAGCCAATATTAACTAAAACTGCTGATCTTATGTATTTAACTGAAGTAGATAACTGGGTTGGTTCATATCTATTATTAGTTCTAGGTTTAATAGAGGTTGCAGTTGTTGGTTGGTTAATGAGAGAAAAAGCATTAGAAGAATTAAACAGAGGAGCTTTATGGAAAGTTCCATCATGGTTCTTCAATATATTTATTAGGGTTATAGCTCCTATTTCAGTTGCTTTACTTCTATTCTTCTCAACAAAAGCTTATATCGAAGATGGATACTTTAATTTAATACCTTCTTTTGTAGTTGATAAACCACAGTTAATACCTTGGGTAATAGCTGGTAGAATAGTTGTAATTGTTGTATTAATAGCTGGATTTATACAATCATATATTTCAATTAAGAATAAATATGGTAATGAGTTAGAAGAAGGCAAGATATTGATCCGTTCATAAGGAGGAATGTTATTATGACTGGTGCTGCTTTAGGTTTTATGATTACAGTATGGACTATTATATTTGTTTCCATGTTTGTAACATTAAGACCATTATTAAAAGATGGTAAGAAAGAATAAGAAAATCCCCATCAAAATGATGGGGATTTTTGCCCTAAATGAGATATAATATATTTAGGTAATGTCAAAAGTTTTATAAAAACTTAGGCTTTTAGTTTTTAGTCTTTTAATTAGACGAATAGCGAATGACTAAAGACCATAACTACATAGAGGTGATTTAATGAATACAATAGAAATATTAAAAGTCTTAGAGCAATTATCTGCAAAAATAGAAAAAACCAATCTAATAAATGAAAAGAAAAAAGAAAAATTTCTTCAAACGGTAAAGGATTTAATTAATGAGTATAAAGATATTGAAGTATCTGATAATTTAGAAAATGTTTATACTTCATTAGTAAAAAAAGGCAAAGAATTATTAAAAGAATTTAGAGTAAATGCAGATTCTAAAGAATTAAACGGTAAGTTAAATTACTACATAAGGTATTTAAAAGCAGCTAAAGCAGATTTTACTGGAGATACTGGTTATATCAATAAGTATTTTAGAGTATATTTATTTACATCTGTTTTATTTTTAGCATTATCACCACAATATTTTGGCTTTATTTTACCAGCAGTATTTTTTGTACCTATCTTTTTAGGGATCAGAGGAATAAAAAATAGATCATTAACTGGATTTAATTTAAGCTTAACAGTGATACCTGTATCTATAATGACATCTTTTATATGGATAAGATATGGATTTTTTGTACTGTTAAATTATAAAGAGGCTGTAAATCAAACTTTAAACTATACTGGTTTATCTCATACTATGGCAACTTTATTGACTGTTATACCGCCTATTTTGGCAACTGTTTTATTAATTTTAGTATTTATTCAATCATATAGAGCAATAAAAGCTAAAGACTTATTTGTATAGAAAATAAAAATAATTATAAAAAATTATTTTTAGAACTTTAGATGCAGATATTAGGACATGCTACTGGAATAATAAAAAATGTACAAAATAATATGAATAGGAAAAGGTCAAAAAAAATAGAGTGCTAATTTGGCACTCTATTTTTTCTGATAAAAAGGATATTTCTAGTTAAAGTATAATTATATTATGTAAGAAGAAAATATAATGAGGAGGGTTGTTTTTTATGAATTACATTTTAAACAATTTGGAACCTAAGGCTGTGTTTAAATATTTTGAAGAAATATCTAGAATTCCTAGAGGTTCAGGAAATG
>NZ_JXLL01000018.1 GCF_001316435.1 Caloranaerobacter sp. TR13 | reverse complement strand
GCCTTTGCCATTTCTCTTCCTCCTTTAATTTCTTTTCTCTAGAAAACTATACCGGGTGTTTCTTACGTGTAGAAACACTATAATGGAGCCCACGACCGGGCTCGAACCGGTGACCTCTTGCTTACCATGCAAGTGCTCTGCCTACTGAGCTACATGGGCATTTTACTACTTAAATAATTTTACTACTACAATTTTTCATTGTCAATACTAAAAGAATATCGTTACATAAAACCTACAAATCCTTTGTTTCTAGGTATCTCTCTAATTTTCTTTTTACTCTTTGCAAAGCATTGTCAATCGACTTTACATGTCTGTTTAGTTCGACAGCTATTTCTTGATAAGACTTGCCCTGAAGATAATATATAAGCACTTCCCATTCTAGGTCACTTAAAATTTCTCCTATTTTACTTTCAATACTCTTTAATTCTTCTCTACTAATAATTAATTCTTCTGGATCCATTATTTTTACACCTGATAATATATCTAGAAGAGTTCTATCTGATTCTTCATCATATATAGGCTTGTTTAGTGAAATATAAGAATTTAAAGGGATATGCTTCTGTCTAGTGGCAGTTTTAATCGCTGTAATAATCTGTCTAGTTATACACAGTTCAGCAAAAGCCTTAAAAGAAGTGAGCTTGTCCTGTTTATAATCACGAATAGCCTTATAAAGTCCAATCATTCCTTCTTGAATTATATCTTCCTTATCCGCTCCAATTAAAAAATATGACCTAGCCTTGGCCCTAACAAAATTTTTGTATTTTTTAATCAAAAATTCTAGGGCTTCAGTATCGCCATTCCTTGCACTTTCTACTATTTCTTCATCTACCATATCATGATAATCATCATAATCGTATTCTTTATGTACGCTAAGACCCACCAGCATCGCCTCCAGGAAAATGCAAAAACTTAAGACTCTAAAGTTTATTATATATTAATCTTAATGTTAAAGTCAAGCTAGATCATATGTTTTTTCTCCATTTTTCAAGCTTTTTAAGCGTTTCACTATCAAGCCTAGAAAATATTAAATCATCAACTTGCTTATTTTTTTGTTCTGCATTTCTTTGAATTTTTCTTTTCATCTTGGTTACCTCTTCTTTAAGTTCTCTTGCAGATATTCTCATGCCGCCTCTGCCTAAAACAATTTGCTGTTCGGTCCAATCCGATGTAGCTACCTTAACTCTTTTCATTCTTCCTATAGAATCTAACACCTTTTCTATATAATGGTCTGCAGTTTCCATCTCTTTAGTAAAAACAACCTCTATTCCATTTATTATTTCTTTTTTATTCATACTTCCCTTAACTAAATGTGCATCAAAAACTATCACAACTTTTACTCCAGCATATTCTTGATATTCCCCCATAATTTCAATAAGTTTATCTCTTGCTGCCTCTAAACTTATGTCTTTAAGCTCTTTCAAATCAGACCATGCATTAATAATATTGTATCCATCTATAAATAAATACTCATCATACTTTTTCTTCATATCAGCGTTCCAAACTCCTCTGTTTTAATACTTCATAAATTAAAATAGAAGCGGCAACAGATGCATTTAGAGAGGTAACATTCCCTTTCATAGGTATTTTCACTAAAAAGTCGCATTTTTCCTTAACCAAACGACTCATCCCTTCTCCTTCGCTACCTATTACAATCGCTAAAGGTCCCCTTAAATCTTTTTCATAATAATTAGATTCTCCATCCATATCTGCTGCACATATCCAAATACCTTTTTCTTTTAATTCTTCCATTGTATAAACAATATTAGAAACTTTGGCTACTGGCAAATATTCTATAGCACCAGCAGAACTCTTAGCGACTACTGGAGTTAATCCGACCGATCTTCTTTTAGGTATGATAATTCCATGAACACCAGCACATTCAGCAGTCCTCATTATAGCTCCTAAATTATGAGGATCTTTAATTCCATCTAATATTATTATAAATGGGTCTTCATTACGATTTTTAGCATAATTTAATATATCTTCAACCGTTTTATATTCATAAGCTGAAGCTATAGCTATAACTCCCTGATGTGAATTTGCATAAGAAATAGAATCTAGCTTGTTTCTATCTACATATTGTATTACAATTCCTTTTTCCTTAGCTATTGCTTTTATCTTTTTTACAGAACCCTTTTCAGCACCTTTTGCAATCATTATCTTTTCAATATTTCTATTTGACTTTAATGCTTCTAATACAGGATTTCTTCCTTCTATTAAGCTTTGCTTTTGCAATGTTATCCACTCCTTAAACCTTTGGTATAAGATTTTTAAATTTTTCTCTTACCTCTTTCATTTTCCCACATGACATACTACCTTCTGGACAATCGCTATGCAGACAAGCAGGGCCCGAATACTTAAAAAGTGTAGGCGCAACACCTTTAACTAATTTTAGCATCTCTATTGCCAAGTTTCTAATCTCCCATTGAGCCCTATTGCAACATCTATGTTTAAAAAAGTTGAAAAGCGATCTCGCATTCATCGTAAAAACAATCTTAGTTTCACAAGCATTAGGAAAAACGTAACGAGCATCTTCAATAGCCTTTTTTTCAGCAATTTTTCTAGCTTTAGCTTCTGGATATCCTTCCTTTATTAATTTATTCAAAATATCTTCATATAAAACTTCTGTTAATTGATTATAGTATTTCTGATCATCTTCCATAGCTTTAATAAACATTTTTTTAGCTTCTTCATTACCTTTTATAGAAGGGGGTATAATATATTCAAACTGATCAAGTTTAACATATCTTTGTGATTGTTGAGAATATGAAGCTATCCTATGCCTAACCAATTGGTGTGTAAGTACTCTACTTACACCTTCTACTGCGAAAGTAAATGTTACGTGCTCTACAGGAGATTCATGTCCTAAGTTCATAAGCATATCAAGAAATTTTTCTATTTTATCGTCATCTAAACTTTCTTCTATCTTTTCAATCCCAACAGGCGAATAACATATTTTAGCAGCCGCTGCCACTAACTTTTCTGGCTCAGGAGTGTATCTTAATAATTTTACTTTCAATTCAGTTGTCAATTTAATACTCCTTTCATATTTAACTTTAAAGTTAAGGATAAGGTTTTAGATTAACCTTATCCTTCATTTTCAGCATACATGCTAATAATCATATCAAATATCTCTTGTATTCTTTCATCATCACCTATAAGATATAAAAAACCTAATAATGCCTCAAATCCAGTCGCATATCTATAATCAATCAAGTCAGCATTTTTAGGAGCAGAACCAGATTTAGCATTTCGTCCCCTTTTAATTACAGACCACTCTTCTTCGGTAAATTTATCTTGCAAATTATGAACAATATTAGCTTGTGCCTTAGCTTTAACATATCTGATAGCTTCTTTATGCAATTCATTTACAGAAATATTTTTTTTACTTAATAAATATGTTCTTATTAATAACTCATAAATAGCATCCCCAATGTAAGCTAATTGTAAAGGAGATAGCATTTTAACCTTATTTTTCTCCCAGCCTTTATCTCTAAAAAACCCTATATTAAGATAGTCATCTGTCATATTGCTATATTCTCCTCCATTTTGTACCTTCTTTAGTATCTTCAAGAAGTATCCCTTTTTCTTTCAATTCATCTCTTATCTTATCTGCTAATTGATAGTTCTTTTCTTTTCTTGCTTTATTTCTCTCCTCAATAAGTTTTATAATCTCTTCATCAACTATTTCTTCTTTCTTTGAAAGTATTCCTAAAATACCACTTAACTCCATTAATGTATTATAGGCTTTTTTCACAACTTCTTTAGGACTTTCTGCATTAATATTAGTATTTGCATATCTAACTAATTCAAACAGTGCAGAAATAGCATCTGCAGTATTCAAATCATCTTCCATGCTTGATATAAACTTTTCTCTAAATCTATCAATATCTTGAATTATCTTTTTATCATTATCTAGTAATTCTTCATCTTTGCTCATTTCCATTAAATGTTCTAAATTTCTCTTTCCATTATATAATCTATCTAATCCGTTTTTAGCCTGTTTTACAAGTTCTTTACTAAAATTTATTGGACTTCTGTAATGAGCTGATAATATGAAGAATCTTAATACTTCCAAATCAAATTCTTTACTAATTTCTCTAACTGTAAAGAAATTCATCATTGATTTAGACATTTTTTGATCATCTACATTTACCATTGCATTATGAAGCCAATAGTTAGCAAATGGTTTTCCATTTAAGCTCTCACTTTGAGCTATTTCATTCTCATGATGTGGAAATTGTAAATCTTCACCACCTGCATGAATATCTATCGTATCTCCTAATAATTTTCTTGCCATAACAGAACATTCAATATGCCATCCTGGTCTTCCTTTACCCCATGGGCTATCCCATGAAGGTTCACCTGGCTTTTCTTTCTTCCAAAGCGCAAAATCGGTAGGATTTCTTTTTTCTTGACTTACCTCTATTCTAGCTCCTGCAATAAGCTCCTCTATATTTTTCTTTGAAAGTTTGCCATAATCCTTCATTTTAGTTGTATCAAAATATACATTACCATTTACACTATAAGCATATCCCTTTTCTTCTAAACCTTTAATGAACTCAATAATATCAGAAATATACTCAGTTGCTCTAGGATGGCTTGTAGTTTCCTCTTTTAATAAAAGTCCTTTAGCATCTATAAAATATTCATTTATAAACCTATCTGCTACTTCTTTAACAGTCGTACCTTCTTCATTAGCTTTTTTTATCATCTTGTCATCAATATCTGTAAAATTCACAATATAATCAACATCATACCCTTTGTACTCAAAATATCTTCTTAATACATCGAATACTACTAATGGTCTTGCATTTCCTACGTGAATATAATTATAAACTGTCGGACCACATACATACATTGTAACTTTATTAGAATTTATTGGCTTAAATTCATCTTTAGCTCTTGTCAAAGTATTATAAAGTTTCATTATTTTTTCCTCCCTCCAAGTTGTAAATAATATTTTCTAATTCTGTAACTCTCTTTCTTAAGCACTCTAACTCTTGTGCTATTGGGTCAGGTAATCTAACTTGATCTAAATCAATTTCCTTTTTCGTACTTGAAACTTTTTTGTTATCTTTAATTACAATTCTACCAGGTACCCCCACAACTGTACAATTCGGTGGTACTTCTTTTAATACAACAGCTCCTGCTCCAATCTTTGAATTATCGCCTACTTTAAATGGCCCCAACACCTTAGCACCACTACTTATCACTACATTATTCCCTATAGTTGGATGTCTTTTTCCCTTTTCTTTTCCAGTACCTCCCAATGTTGCTCCTTGGTATATTGTTACATTATCACCTATCTCAGTAGTCTCTCCAATAACGACACCCATACCATGATCAATAAAAATCCCTTTTCCTATTTTTGCACCTGGGTGTATTTCTATACCTGTTAGAAACCTACCAATATGGGACAATAGTCTTGCAACTAAAAATAGTTTTCTTTTATAAAACCAATGTGCTATCCTATATATAATTACTGCATGAAGACCTGGATAGCATAATATTACTTCTAATAAACTCTTAACTGCTGGGTCTCTTTCAAACACAGCTTTAATATCTTCTCTAAGAGTTTTAAACATAATCAATCAACTCCTATTTTTTAAATATAAAAAAACCGCCTCTTAAATACAGAGACGGTTTATCCCGCGGTTCCACTCTGTTTGGGTATATATAACCCCAACTCATTAAGCTGTAACGGAACAACCGATTTACCCTACTAAACGTTCAGGTAATAGTTCAGAGGTGCACTTCAATTTACCATTGACCTGAAATCCCTCTCAGCTTATAAGGATTTCTCTCTGTAGGTTTAGTAAATCTACTCTCCTCATCATCACCTATTAGAATATTTAATTTTATAATCCATTTTTTATAATAATCATAAATAACTTTAACCTTTTTGTCAATGAACAAAAATCTATTTTATCTGATCCTATCCTCTGTTCCCTATTCTCTGTCCGTTATTTTGTAAATTACACTATCTCCCTTTTTACATATTCTATTCTCTTTAATATATTTTGTTTACCTAAAATCAAAATTGTTTTAACTAAATCTGGTCCATGAAGCTGTCCTGTAAGTATCGCTCTAATAGGCATATATAATTTTCTACCCTTTGCTCCTGTTTTCTTTTGAAGTTTCTTAAATAAGTTTAAAGCAAATTCTTCATCTATCTCCTCAATACTATTAAGTTCTTCTTCAAAAGCCTCTATTAAGTTAGGAATATGCTCTGCCTTAAGTACTTCTATAACTTCTTCATTTTCAGGCTCTACTTTATCTTTAAAGAATACATAAGCTTTATCAACTATTTCACTTATATAAGATATTTTCTCTTGCACTGCTGATACTATCATTTTAATCCATTCATATCTATTTTTTATATCATCTTCATTTATAAATCCTGCTTCAACAAGATGTGGTATTGCTAGTTTCGTTATTCTATCTACATCGCTTTTTCTTATATATTGACCATTTATCCAATTTAGTTTATCAATATCAAAAACTCCTCCAGTTTTTGATACTCTATCAAAAGAAAACTCATTAATAAGCTCTTCCATACTTAAAATTTCTCTATTGTCCTCTGGACTCCAACCAACCAATGCTAAGTAATTTACTAAAGCTTCTGGTAAATAACCTTTTTTTCTAAAATCTCCTACTGCTACATTCCCATGCCTTTTACTTAGCTTCTTCTTATTTTTATTTAGTACTGTTGGAAGATGTACATAAACAGGCTTAGCCCATCCAAAAACTTCGTATAAAAAAATATGTTTTGGAGTTGAAGAAAGCCATTCTTCGCCTCTTACTATATGAGTAATTTTCATAAGATGATCATCTACTACAACAGCTAAATGATAAGTTGGAAACCCATCTGATTTAAGTAACACCTGGTCATCTAAATCATTAGTATTTATAGTTATTTCTCCTCTAATCAAGTCTTTAAACTTAATATCCTTATTTGGTGGTAATTTTAATCTTACTGTATACTCATGTCCAGCTTCTATTCTCTTTTTAGCTTCTTCTAAAGTTATATTTCTACAGTGACCATCATACCTTGGAGTAAGCCCTTTAGATTTTTGCTCTTCTCTAATCTTATCAAGTCTCTCTTTAGAACAGAAACAATAATATGCATGTCCCTTCTCAATAAGCTCATCTACATATTTTTTATAAATATCCAATCTTTCAGATTGTATATAAGGACCATATTCACCTTTTTGCACAAGTTTTCCGTTTTCTATAAAAACACCTTCATCATGTTTAACCCCAACCCATAATAAAGATTCAATTAAATTTTCAATTGCACCTTCAACATATCTAGTTCTATCTGTATCTTCTATCCTTAATATATACTTTCCACCTTGATTTTTAGCAAAAAGGTAATCATATAATGCAGTTCTTAAATTACCAATATGCAAATAACCTGTAGGACTCGGTGCAAATCTAACTCTTACCTCAGCCATCTGACTACCTCCTAATACCTTTTCTTCTATATCTGTATATTATATACTACATCTTCTACCCTATCAAGATTATTCTATTATTAATGTAAAGTAAAGTATATTATTTAATTTTGTCAAGATATCACTAAAAAGCTTCCTCAAAAACTCTAATATCCTTTCTAAAAGTGATTTTATTTCCTGATTCTCCTTAGAAAGTTCATTAAGTTTATCAGATATACCTTTAAGCTGCTTTTTTATTTCTTTTAGGTTAAGGTTTAACTCTGATATATCCCTCATAAGTTTAACTATCTCATCAATCTCTTCTTTTTCAAGTTTTATGTTTAATTCATTTGAAACCTTTATAACTATTTTCCTTATTTTGTCCTTTTCTTTTAAGTCTTTAGCAACAACCTCTTCTTTAATCACTTTAATGAGTTGACTAGCTTGTTTTTTCCCTATTTTCTGTCCAAGTTCTCCTGTTTTAGCTATTTCTTCATTAGCTACTTCTTTTTCTCTTTCTCCTATTTTATTACCTGTTGCATTTTCAAAAGCCTTAATAATACCAGTTAATGCTGCTGTACCAGATACTTCATAAGGTGCTGCTACTTTAACTTTCGCATCTTTGATGCCAGCCGTAACTAATGCATTCATATACATTTCTTTAGAAACCCATGTTATGTTGTACGTTTCAACGCTAATACCCTCGTTATTGCTCAATCTCTTAACGTAAGCAGACGAAATAGCTTTAGTCCCAATTAGTTTTTCATTTATATATTTACCTAAATATTTCCTCTCTTCACTGTTTGTAACTTTAACTATCTTAACATTGTCTTTAACATTAAATAGCTCTAAAATCTCATTTTTTTGCTTCTCTGTCAAATCTTCACCTATACTGACAACAGTATCAAAATCTTGAGCGTGCACAGCAAAACTAATAAATACAAGAAATAAAACCATTGCAATAAACCTTTTTATAGTCATAAACAATCCCCTCCAATGCAGGATTTCTAAATTATTCTGGTCAAAAGAAAGAATACAAGAATCAATAACAATATATGTACTATCCACCAACCAGCTGATAAAAAGCTAAACCTTCCAACATTAAATTTATTTCGATTATCTTTTTTATCCATAAAACCCTCCTAAATTTGCTTAAATTAAACTTTAAGATTATTCTTTGCAAAAAAGATTCTCATATACAAAAAATGCGACAAAGTCGCATTTGAGCTTAATGAATTGAAAAAATAACGCTCATAGACAAATCTTTAGAGAAAACTAAGATTCATAATTTTGAAAAATCCTAACGCACCTAATCAAGACGTCCTGTCTTGTAGGATGCTGGCTTAGCGTCCTGCTAAGCCTACGGATTTTTCTGAAATTATTTATCAAGTTTTCTTTACTAAAGCTTTGTAATTATTCGCTTTTATTTTTTCAATCATTATAGTTTCATTTTGTCTACAGTCTAATTTCAAATTGTAAATAGCTAAAAATCTACTGTCCCTTAATTAATTTAAATTTTCTTAATAAAGTTCAACTATGTAAAAGTTTATGCATAAATATATTGAGGCTATAAGTTAAGATGGAAGGTGATAGATATGTTTTCATTTTTAAAGAACTTATTCAATAATACTAAGTTAAAAAGAAACTTAAAACTAAATATGTATCAAATAATTGAAATTGAAAGGGATAAAATAAGATCCATTGTTCATCCGTAATTTTTAAGGCGGTCAATGACCGCCTCAAATTATATCCTTAATCCTTGTCTTTCAAATTCATCTTTTATTCTTTCATAAACTTCATCAGATGAAATTTCTATTTTTTCACCTGTACCTCTTAATACAAATTCTACTATGTTTTCACTTGCCTTTCTTCCTACTGTTATTCTTATAGGTATACCAATTAGATCTGCATCATTAAACTTAACTCCTGGTCTTTCATTTCTATCATCTAATAACACTTCAATTCCTTTATCCATTAATTCTTTATATAATTTTTCGCCTAGGTTTACTTGTTCCTCTTTCTTAGTGCTAACTATAGTTATTATTACATGATATGGTGCTACTGACAAAGGCCATATTATACCTTTTTCATCATGATTTTGCTCAATTATGGCAGCCATTGTTCTTGAAACACCAATACCATATGACCCCATAACAAAATGTCTCTCCTTGCCATTCTCATCCAAGAATGTAGCATTTAAGCTCTCACTATACTTAGTTCCTAATTGGAATATATTACCCACTTCTATTCCTCTAGCTATCTTCAATGGTTCTCCACACTTTGGACATAAATCTCCTTCTTCTACTAATAATAAATCTTCAACAATTTGTCCTTCAAAATCTCTACCATAGTTTACATTCTTAATATGATAGTCTGTTTCATTAGCTCCTACAATAAAGTTTTTCATTTTAGCTACTCTAGAGTCTACTATTAACTTAACTTTGTCACTTATTCTAATAGGTCCTGCAAAACCTACCTCAGCTCCTGTAACTTCCTTAACAATTTCTTCATTTGCCATCTCTAATTCATGTTCTCTTACACCAAATAGATTGCATAGTTTAACTTCATTAACTTCTCTATTACCTGGTACTAGTACTGCCACTATTTCATCCTTTATTTTATAGATTAATGTTTTTACGAATTTATCTGCTGGAACGTTGAAAAAATCTACTAATTGTTCAATCGTTTTAATCTCTGGAGTATGGACTTTTTTAGTTTTTAATTCAGTACTTTCATCTACATTTAAATTATATATACATTGTGCCTTTTCGTCTGTAGCTGCATAATCACATTTTTCACAATAAGCTATTTGACTCTCTCCAACATCAGACATAGCCATAAATTCATGGGAATCACTTCCACCCATTGCACCTGAATCACCTTCAACTACTTTAAACTTAAGTCCACATCTAGTAAATATCTTCTCATAGGCTTTCCACATTATTTCGTAAGATTTTTTCATACCTTCTTCGTCTTTATCAAAACTATAAGCATCTTTCATTAAGAACTCTCTACTTCTCATTAAGCCGAATCTAGGTCTTTTTTCATCTCTATACTTAGTTTGTATCTGATAAATATTTAAAGGTAATTGCTTATATGACTTTATCTCATTCCTTATAAGGTCTGTAAAATATTCTTCATGTGTAGGTCCTAAACAAAATTCTCTTTCATGTCTGTCTTTAAGTCTAAACATTTCTGGCCCAAATTCATACCAACGCCCACTTTCCTGCCATATTTCAGCAGGCTGTATAGCTGACATAAGTACTTCTTGTGCCCCTGATGCATCCATCTCTTCTCTTACTATTTGCTCGATTTTTCTCATTACTCTGTATCCAAGAGGCAAGAAAGAATAAACTCCTGAAACTAATTTTCTTATCATACCTGCTCTTAACAGAAGCTGATGACTTGGAATTTCTGCTTCTGAAGGTACTTCTCTAAGTGTTGGCATATACATCCTTGACATTCTCATAGTATCTGCTCCTTTCTTATTATTTTTCTAAATCAAAAAAACCCTCACCCCTATAATGCTAGGGACGAAGGTTATCCGCGTTACCACCCTAATTGGCTAAGAAACTTAGCCCTCTCTTAATAGCTAACGGTATTAACCGTCTAGACCTACTGATTTCAGTCTAGAAGCTCAGGGACGGGTTCGATAAACAGTGGGTCAGAAACCTCTCAGCCAAGGATTTCCTCTCTGTAGACCTTGATTATCTACTATTTCCCCTCTTCGCTAATACTATTGATTTTGAAATTTATAATACTAAAAATCTTAATATTTGTCAATTAGTTTCTAAAAATTACAGTTTCTTTGTTAAACAGTTTTACTGTTACTGTTAATGCTATAGATATATAGACTATCATCCAAATTAAAACTATACCTATATGCGCTGGATTATATATGGAAACTAAGGCCTCTTTGATAATTGAAATTACATTGATTATTGGAATATGAAAATAAACTTTTGGTATTGCTTTTCCATCTAAATACATAGTCAAATAAGCCGGTATAAGCATTATAATTGTTATTGGTGTCAAATATGTCTGAGCCTCTTTAAAGTTTCTTGCGTAAAAACTTACTGCTAACTCTAAACTACTAAATGTTAAAGTTAACCCTATGCAGAATAACCCTATAATTAAAATTGTATTTATAGGAAGGTTACTTATAGTTCCAAATAAATCTGGATTCAATTTAGTTGCTATAATAAAACCTGTCAAAGATGCTAAAGTAGCTATAATTCCAGCAACAACAACTGTAAAATATTTACCTATCAATAATGAAATTCTGTTTATTCTAGTTGTTAAAAGAGGTTCAAGTGTCTGTCTTTCCTTTTCTCCTGCGCCTAAATCAGTAGCTGCAGGTATACCACCAACTGCAGACCATATAGTAAGAAACATCGGAAGCATCATAGAAAACATAATAATGCCAAATCCACCTTCTTTAGCTACAGATATAGCTTTAATATCAACCACCTTAAGTATATTATTATCTGTTCCTAATTTTTTTAATCTTTTAGATATAACAATATTAGAATAATCATTAACTATTGATTTTAATCTAGGATACGCCATCGAAGATTTTTGACTAGATTCATCATAAATTATTTCAACTGTACCAAATTGACCATTTTTTACTTTTTCATCAAAATATTTATCAATTTTTACTATAGCCTTAACTTCAAGTTTTTCTAGAAATTTTTCGGGATTGTCTGTACTTACAATATTTATCCCTTTATGTGTAGTTAAGTATTTCAAAAGTTCATTATCGTTCTTTGAAATAACAGCTATATTAATTGGTTTTGTGTCCTCCTCAATAATATCAGAAACTCCACTGCCTATTGCTAAACTTAAAATAGGAAATATCAGTATTGGTATTATAATACTAGTAAATATAGTCTTTCTATCTCTAAATGTATCCTTTATCTCCTTTTTAAATACTATCCAAATATATTTAAACATTATTATCCCCCACTAACCTAATGAAAATATCCTCTAAATCCATATTGTCATATTTTTGTGCCAATGAAGCTAATGATGATATCTCTACTATCTTACCTTTATGAATTATACCTACTGTATCACAAAGTTTTTCAACTTCCTTCATAGAATGACTTGAAAAAATAATAGTTTTTCCTTGTTGCTTTAAGTCTAGTATAAATTCATGTACCATATTAACAGCAGTTACATCCAAACCGGCTGTAGGTTCATCAAAAAGCATTATGTCTGGGTCATGTACTATACTTCTAGCAATTGCTACTTTCTGCTTCATCCCTTTTGAAAATTTACCTACTCTTCTATCAATATATTCTTGCATCCCAAGTTTTTTTGCTAAAAACTCAATCCTTCTTTCAATTTTTCTTTTGTCCATACCATTAAGCAATCCAAAGTATTCTATATTCTCCCTGGCTGTCAATCTGTCATAAAGCCCTGTTTCTCCACCAAAAAGTATTCCTATCTGACTTCTTGCACCTTCCGGGTCATCAATAATATCATAACCATTTAGTCTAGCTGTACCAAATGTGGGTTTAAGTATTGTCGCTAATAGCCTTAATGTAGTAGTCTTACCCGCTCCATTCTCACCTAGTAAACCAAAAACTTCTCCCCTATTCACATTAAAAGATATACCTTTTACAGCTTCAACATCTTTAAATTTCTTTCCTAAGTTCAGAATTTCTATCAATCATATCCCCCCATTATTTTTTACACAAAGTACAAACAGAATGTGCTGAAATCCCTTCTTTCCTCCCCTCAAAACCAAGTCTTTCAGTAGTTGTCGCCTTTACACTGATATCGTCTACTGGTATATTAAGTATATTCGATATATTGTTTCTCATTTCCTCTATATATGGAGCTATTTTAGGTTCTTGTGCAACAATAATACTGTCTATATTATTCACTTTATAACCCCTACTATATATTAATTCATTAACTTTACGTAATAATTCCATACTTGAAATCCCTTTATATTTAATATCAGTATCTGGGAAATGTTTACCTATATCTCCTAGCGCCAAAGCTCCAAGCATACTGTCCATAATAGCATGCACAAGCACATCAGCATCAGAATGCCCTAATAAACCTTTATCATGTTTTATCTGAACTCCACCTAAAATTAGTTTTCTTCCTTCTACTAATCTATGTACATCATAACCTATTCCTATCCTCATATTTCTATCCTCCTTTATCTATTAACTAAAGCCTCAGCTATCATTAAATCTTCAGGAGTAGTTATTTTAATATTTCTGTAATCACCCATAACAATTTTAACTTTGTGTCCTATTCTCTCTACTAACATACTGTCATCTGTGCCTAGAAAATTATCTAATTGAGCTTTTTCATATGCTTTAAGCACCAAATCATATTTAAATGTTTGAGGAGTCTGAATTGCCCATAGTTCTTTTCTATTTGGTGTATCTACTACTTCACCATTTAAATCAACTTTCTTGATAGTATCCTTTACAGGAACTCCTGTTACACAAGCCCCATATTCAAGCGTAAGTTTTATATTTTCTTCTATAATCTCTTTCTTTATAAATGGTCTTGCTCCATCATGTATTAAAACAATATCACTCTTTTTATCCACTTCCTTAAGACCGTTATACACAGAATCCTGTCTTTCTCTTCCCCCTTGAATTACGTTTTTGACTTTATATAATTCATATTTTTCAATAATTTCTTTTTTGCAAAAATCAATTTCATCATACCTAGTAACTACTATAATTTCATCTATATAATCACAATTATTAAACTCTATTAAAGTACGAGCCAATACAGGAACATCTTTTATCTTTATAAACTGTTTGTTGATTTTACTATTCATTCTTTTACCCATACCTGCTGCTGGTACTATAACAGAAATATATTTGCCTAAATAACTCATTATGACACCTCGCTTTTAATTTACTAGGGGGTAGAGCACAGGGAACAGAGTGCAGGAATTAGAATACAGATTACAAAATAAGAAATACTTAATTTTTACTAGAACAATTATAACACAAAAGCCCAACTAAAGCTGGGCTTTCAAACTGTAGACAAAATAAAATATTTATGAAAATAACACTCATGCGAAAGAATTTAGAAAAAACTTAAGGCTTAAATTTTTAGAAAATCCTAACGCACCTAATCAAGACGTCCTGTCTTGTAGGATGCTGGCTTAGCATCCTGCTAAGCCTACGGATTTTCTTCAAAATTTTCACCTAGTTTTTTAATTAAATTCTTTCAAGCATTCGCTTATATTTTCATATATTTTTAAAAAAATTAACTTTGTCAACAAGCTCAAAGCCCGACTAAAGTCGGGCTTAAATAATCAATACTAAACAGCTTTATCTACCATTGATTTTGGCTTTGCAAATATCATTCTTCCAGCTGCAGTTTGTAAAACACTTGTAACCATAACACCAATAGTCTCGCCTATATGCTTTTTACCGCCATCTACAACAATCATAGTTCCATCATCCAAATATGCCACTCCTTGCCCTGATTCTTTTCCATCCTTTATTACTTGAACTACCATTTCCTCTCCAGGAAGCACTACTGGTTTTACTGCATTTGCAAGTTCATTAATATTTAATACATTAACACCTTGGAACTCTGCAACTTTATTTAAATTAAAATCATTAGTAACTACCTTTCCTTTAAGTATTTGAGCTAATTTTAATAATTTACTGTCAACTTCATTAATGTCCTCAAAATCTTTATCATAAATTATAACTTCTATATCAATTTCTTTTTGTATTTTATTTAGAATATCTAGACCCCTTCTACCTCTATTTCTTTTAAGCCCATCTGAAGAATCTGCTATATGTCTTAATTCTTCTAAAACAAACTCTGGAATCACTAAAGGACCTTCAATAAATCCAGTTTTACATATATCAGCTATCCTTCCATCAATTATTACACTAGTATCTAATATTTTAGGCTGAACTTTAGTTCCTTTAAATGCTTTATCTTTACTACCTGTCCTTTTAAAAACATTTAAAATACTAAAAAAGTCTTCTCTCTTCTTTGTTGGAACTATTATCCCGAGATAACCAAATAATAGATATAATAATATTGATATTACTACTCCTAAATAAGGAATACCTAAATTAAAAAAAGGCTGACTACTTAAATAAGCAATAATCAATCCAACTATAAGGCCAATAGAACCTAATACTATATCTGTTGCTGGAACTTGCTGAAGTTCACCTTCAACACTATTTGCAATATTTCTTGCTGCAAAAAGAAGCTTAGGAAAAGCAAAATGAAATATAATTCCAAATACTAATGATGTTGAAATATAAATATACAATCTTAAATTATCATCTATAAAATTAAGAATTCCAACAGAATATAACAAACTAACCATTCCATAACCTAAAAACATACTAAAAATCGTTAATACTACTCTTATAATCTTCTGGACCATAAACATATCACCTCCTATTCTTATTTATCTCCATTTATGAATATTCTATAACTTGGTTACATACATTTCAACAGAAATTTAAATTATTCTCAACAAATTCCATGTTCATTAATTGTTTCCATATTTATTTTCATAGAAATAAGCGTCTTTAAGACGCTATTTTACAATTTTTTCAACTAATTCTTCAGCCTCTACCTCACAAATATCTTTAGCTAATACTATTTCACTTATTAATATTTGTTTTGCATTACTTAACATTTTTCTTTCACCTGTAGATAATCCTTTCTCTCTTTCTCTTAACATAAGATTTCTAACCACACTAGCAATTTCATATATATTACCACTTTTTATCTTATCCATATTTATTCTGTATCTTCTATTCCAATTTTGAGGCATTTTAGTTCTATCATCAGCTAACACAGCTAAAACTTGCTCAACTTCATCACTACCAATTACTTCTCTAATCCCAATTTCATCTACATTATCTACAGGAACCATAACTTTCATATCACCCATCGGCATTTTCATCACATAATATTTTCTTTTCTTACCTAAAATTTCTTTTTCTTCAATCGCTTCTATAACACCAGCACCATGCATGGGATAAACTATTTTATCGCCAATACCAAACATTACACATGACCTCCCAAAATTATACATTACATTCTAATTATAGTATACAATACACGTTTTTAATTGTCAAATTTAATATTTTACCACATGCAAGAAATAGTTGTCAACTAAGTTCTTGTTTAATTTTTTATTTAATTTTCGGAATTTTCTTTATATTATAGATTAAACCAATTGACAAACTATTATTTTTATAAGTATAATTAAGTTAAAGATAATACAGTAATTGAGGTGATTACATGCCAAACGACTTGTTGTGTGATGAGTTTCAAGACATAGTTTCAGAAGTTCTAATTAGACATAAAAGCATATTAGATATTATCACAAAATTAGAAGAGTCTAATGCAAGAATTAATCGTGCTCTAATTAAATCCGTAACTTCTTGTGGATGTATTTCTATAAATGCTAAAAAACAAGAATACAGCCATGAAAGTTTAGAAAAAGCAAAAAATACTATAAGTAGTCATTTAGAAGGTAAAATGTGCGATTCTTGTAGAGAAAAGATTGAAGAAGAACTGGGTAAACATTTGTTTTACATTGCAGCTTTATGTAATTCCTTAGATCTAAACTTTTATGATTTAATAATTAAAGAATATAAAAAATTAGACGCTTTAGGTATATATACTCTAAGATAAAATTTAAAGGCTAACAGCTGTTTGCTGATAACCGGTAGCTGTTAGCCTTTCTAAATATGTCTATCTAAAAGTGATTGTTCTTGTACTCTTCTTAACCCTTCCTTAATAGCTCTAGCTCTTACCTCTCCTATACCCTCTACTTTATCTAAATCTGAAATTGAAGCTCTGAGTATTTCTTGAAAAGAACCAAACATATCTATAACATTTTCTAGTACATTATAAGGAAGACGAGGAATTTTACTTAAAATCCTGTATCCCTTAGGAAATATATTTATATCTAAAGAATTGATGCCTCCCTCGTATCCAAGTATCTTAGCAATGTTAGTTAAATCCAATAGCTCTTCTGAAGTTAAACTACTTATAGATTTTTTTACTTCTTCAAAGTCTAATCCTTCAACTATATAATCTTTTATTATATTTATACCATCTTCTTCAACATCTCCTGTTAACTCTTCTAACTGCATACTAATTAGTCTACCTTCGTTTCCTAGTTCTAATATATACTTATCAATCTCTTTAACAATTCTCATTACCATTTCGGTCCTTTGAAGTACTATAGCTACGTCATATACTGTTACCAAATTTTCAAACTCAAGTGCACTCAAATTAGTCATAGTCTGATCTAATACTAACTTATACTTTTCTAATGTCTGAATAGCTTGATTAGCTTTAGAAAGTATTTCACTTACATCTTTTAATACATATTTATAATTGCCTTTATATAATGTAATAATATTTCTCCTCTGTGATATAGAAATAACTAATTCATTAGTCTGTTTAGCAACTCTTTCTGCTGTTCTATGCCTTATACCTGTCTCTTTTGAAGCTATAAATGGATCTGGCATTAACTGTGCATTGGCATAAAGTATTTTTTTTATATCATGACTAATAATAATCGCACCATCCATTTTAGCTAACTCATATAGATGAGCAGGTGTAAAATCACTATTTATATTAAACCCACCATCTACTATACTCAAAACTTCATCACTATCTCCTACTACTATTAATGCTCCTGTTTTAGCTC
Organism: Caloranaerobacter sp. TR13; assembly: GCF_001316435.1. Classification (NCBI taxonomy): domain Bacteria; kingdom Bacillati; phylum Bacillota; class Tissierellia; order Tissierellales; family Thermohalobacteraceae; genus Caloranaerobacter; species Caloranaerobacter sp. TR13. The sequence goes on along the minus strand of NZ_JXLL01000018.1, from coordinate 15,149 downwards.
TAACTATATTCTCTAACCCTTCTCTCAAAGGCGTTCCTGGAGCTAATATTTTTAGCGATTCGAATATTTCAATATTTTTAACATTTTCTTCTCTCATATCAAATTAACCTCCTAAACATATATCCAACGCATCACGTATATTACTTACTCCAATTATATTCATATCAGTTTTAATATTTAAACCCTTTAGGTTTGATTCAGGTATAATTGCCGTCTTAAATCCTAACTTACCAGCTTCGTTAATTCGCTTATCTATAAATGAAATACTCCTTAGCTCGCCAGCTAATCCAACCTCTCCCATAACTACAGTTTTTGAATCAATCTCAACATCTTTAAAGCTTGATGCTAGTGCACAAATTATTCCTAAATCAGCTGCCGGTTCTTTTATTTGAATACCTCCCGTTACATTAATATATGCATCCATATTATTTAGTTCTAAACCTATCTTTTTTTCTAAAATAGCTATCATCAGTATAACTCTATTATAGTCAACTCCTGTTGCAATCCTTCTCGGCATACCAAAAGCAGTATAACTTACTAAAGCCTGCATTTCTATAAGCATTGGTCTGGTTCCTTCTATACTAGGAATTACAACATTTCCTGATGCATTAATAGGCCTACCTGACAAAAGCATTTCAGAAGGGTTTTTTACTTCTACTAATCCTAAATCTCGCATTTCGAATATTCCTATCTCATTTGTTGAACCAAATCTGTTTTTTACCGCTCTTAAAACTCTATAAGTATGGTGACGCTCCCCTTCAAAATATAAAACTGTATCAACCATATGTTCTAAAACTCTAGGGCCAGCTATTGCACCAGATTTAGTAACATGCCCTACTATAAAAGTAGCTATTTCTCTTTCTTTAGCAACTTTCATAAGCATAGATGATATTTCTCTAACTTGACTTACACTTCCTGGAGCAGAAGATATATTAGGAGTATAAACTGTTTGGATAGAATCTATAATAAGTACTTGTGGCTGAATATCTTTTATTACATTTAAAACTATTTCTATATTAGTTTCTGCTAATATAAATAAATCTTCTCCACTAATTCCTAATCTACTTGCTCTAATCTTAATTTGCTTTGCTGATTCTTCTCCTGATACATATAATACTTTATACCCTTTAAGTGAGATATTATTTGCAGTCTGTATTAATAAAGTTGATTTACCAATTCCAGGATCTCCTCCAACCAATATTAGTGAACCCTTTACAATTCCTCCGCCCAATACTCTATCGAATTCTTTTATATATGTAGAGGTTCTATCTTCATTTCTTATTTCAACTTCTTTTAATTTTTGAACTTTGGAAGTACTAATTTCTAATACTTTAGTTTGAGCACTTTTTTCATAAATTTCTTCAGCAAAAGTATTCCATTGTCCACAGGAAGGGCATTTACCAAGCCATTTAGGAGTTTCATACCCACATTCCTGACAAATAAATTTAGTTTTTATTTTAGCCACTAAAAAACCTCCTAAATCTCTCATTTTAATTATTTACTATTTTTTAAACAATTATAGTATATTATTTAAATATTAGCAACAAAAGAAAAAGGAAGGAAAAAACTATCCTTCCTTACTCTTTATTAAAAGTCAATTTTTCACCATCAAAATCTACTACAATATTATCGTTTTTAGAAATATTTCCTTTTAATATCTCCTCTGATAATTTATCTTCAATCAATTTTCTTATACTTCTCTTAAGAGGTCTTGCTCCATAAGTTGGGTCATAACCTTCTTTAGCTAAATAATCTTTAGCTTTTTCTGTAACTTTAATATTTACATTTAAAGCTTTAAGTCTTTTTTCTAAATCTTTAATCATTAAATCTACTATTTGTTTAATATGTTCTTCATTTAGTGAATGGAAAACAATAACTTCATCTATTCTATTCAAGAACTCAGGTCTAAATGACTTTCTTAACTCATCCATAATGTTTTCTTTCATTTTTTCGTATTCTTCTTTTTCCTGGTCTTTTTGAACTGCAAATCCTAAAGTTTTTTGTCTTTTAATTGTACTCGCACCAACATTTGAAGTCATTATAATAACAGTGTTTTTAAAATCTACTACCCTACCTTTTGCATCAGTTAATCTACCATCATCTAAAAGTTGTAATAGAATGTTAAATACATCTGGATGAGCTTTTTCAATCTCATCAAATAATATTACTGAATAAGGTTTTCTTCTTACTTTTTCAGTTAGCTGCCCACCTTCTTCATATCCTACATATCCTGGAGGTGAACCTACTAGCTTTGATACAGAATGCTTTTCCATATATTCAGACATATCAACTCTAATCATTGCATTTTCATCACCAAATAAAGCTTCAGCTAACGCTTTTGATAACTCTGTTTTTCCAACACCTGTAGGACCTAAGAATATAAATGAACCTATTGGTCTATTAGGATCCTTAAGACCTACTCTAGCTCTTCTTATTGCATTTGATACAGCTTTAACAGCTTGCTCTTGACCTACCACTCTTTGATGTAGTATTTCTTCCATTTTAAGTAATCTTTCAGACTCTTCTTCAGCTAACTTTTTAACTGGTATTCCAGTCCAACTTGAAACTACCTGTGCTATTTCTTCATATCCTACTTCTGTTGATTTTGATTGTTTTTCATGTCTCCATTCTTCTTTTCTTCTTTCTAATTCTTCTTTTATTTTCTTTTCTTCATCTCTTAATTTTGCAGCTTTCTCAAAGTTTTGAGTACTTATTGCTTCTTCCTTTTCTTGATATAATTCTTCTAGCTTCTTTTCAAGCTCATTTAAATCTGGTGGTGCAGTAATAGACTGTAATCTAACTCTTGAAGCCGCTTCGTCTATTAAATCGATTGCTTTATCTGGTAAAAATCTATCTGTAATATATCGGCTAGATAGTTCTGCAGCCGCTTTTATAGCTTCATCTGTTATCTTTACTCTATGATGAGCTTCATATTTATCTCTTAAACCTTCAAGAATCTTAATTGTATTCTCAATTGTCGGTTCTTCTACTATAATAGGCTGAAATCTTCTCTCTAAAGCAGGGTCCTTTTCAATATGTTTTCTATATTCATCTAAAGTAGTTGCTCCTATAGCTTGTAATTCACCTCTGGCTAAAGCTGGCTTTAAAATATTCGATGCATCTATTGCACCTTCAGCAGCTCCAGCTCCAATAATTGTATGCATTTCATCTATAAACAGAATTATGTCTCCTGATTTCCTTATCTCTTCCATTACTTTTTTAAGTCTATCTTCAAATTCTCCTCTATATTTAGCACCAGCAACCATTGATGCCAAATCTAAAGTTACAACTTTCTTATTTTTTAATATTTCTGGAACATTACCTTCAACTATCTTCTGTGCTAACCCTTCTACTATAGCTGTCTTTCCTACACCAGGCTCTCCGATTAGGCATGGGTTATTTTTAGTTCTTCTACTTAATACTTGTATAACTCTTTCTATTTCTTTATCACGCCCAATAACTGGGTCTAATTTTTCTTCCTGTGCTAATTTAGTTAAATCTCTACCATACTTATCCAAATTAGGTGTCTTTACATTGCCTCTATGATTTATTTTTTGCCCATGTCTATTAAATGAATTATCTAGCATATTGAGTATCTCTTCTCTAGCCTTTGATAAATCTATGCCTACTTCCTTTAATATAGTAGCCGCTACCCCTTCGCCTTCTTTAATTAATCCTAATAATATGTGTTCTGTTCCTATATAGTTATGTCCTAAACTTTTAGCTTCCATAAGGCTTAATTCAAAAACTCTTTTTGTTCTAGGAGTAAATCCTAGTAATTCACCTTCTTCATTTCCATATCCAATTAAATTAATTATTTGCTGTCTTACTTTATCTAAATCAACGCCAAGATTTGTAAGTGCCTTTGCTGCTATTCCTTCTCCTTCTTTTATTAATCCAAGAAGTAAATGTTCTGTACCTACATAATTATGTTTAAGCTGTTTAGCCTCTTCCTGAGCGTATAATATTACTTTTTGTGCTCTTTCTGTAAATCTTCCAAACATAGCCATACTATACACCTCCTACTATTTTAAATATTCTCTAATCATTTCAGCTCTTTTTATATCTCTTTCTTTAGCATTTAATTCTTTACCTGAATATTTTTGAATACTAGCTGGTTGTGACAAGATCATCAAGTTATTAATCTTGTCTAAATCTATATCATTAATAATACCCATTTCTATACCCATTCTTACATCTGACAATAATTTCATAGATTCTTTTGATGTTATTATTCTTGAATTTTTTAATATTCCTAAAGATCTATATACAATATCTTCTACTTCTATTCTTTTTGTATTAATCAGTCTTTGCCTCGATTCTTTTTCTCGATCAATAATCTGAAGAACAATTTTTTTCAGCTTTTCAATAATTTCCTCTTCAGTTTCGCCTAAGGTTGTTTGATTAGAAATTTGGAATAGATTGCCTAATGCATCAGTTCCTTCACCATATAATCCTCTTACAGTAAGACCTATCTGATTTACAGCCTGAAGTACTTTATTTATATGACCAGTCATTACTAAACTAGGAAGATGCAGCATAACTGAAGCTCTCATTCCAGTTCCTACATTAGTTGGACATGAAGTTAAATATCCTAATTTTTCATCAAAAGCGTACTTTACATTTTCTTCTATAATGTCATCAATTTTACTACATAAGTCCCAACTTTCTTCTAGCCCTAAGCTAGGAAGTAAAACCTGTATTCTTATATGGTCTTCTTCATTTATCATTACTGTTACTTTTTCATCTTTTCTTAGTAAAAATGCACTTTTTTCAGGCTTAGCAATCAATTCTGGACTAATAAGATGTTTTTCTACAAAAATCTGTCTTTCTAAAGGTGGAATATCTTTAATCCTAAAAAAATCAAATTCTCTTGATAAGATTGTATTGCTTTCAATTATTGAACTTCTTATTCTATCTATCACTTTATTAGCACTTTCTGTATCCATCATTTGTGGAAATAGAAAATCTTCAATATTTCGTGCCAGTCTAATTCTAGTACTAACCACTATATCATTCTTTTTATTACTTCCTTGTAACCATTTAGCCATCCTAATCACCTCTACTTTGTATCTATTTGAGCTTGAAGCTCTCTAATTTGATCCCTTATTTGAGCTGCTTTTTCGTACTCTTCATTTCGTACTGCAATTTCTAGCTGGTTCTTGAGTCTACTAATTTCTTTTTTAATCCTTATCACCCCACCAGCTCTTCTAGGAACTTTACCTATATGATTTCCCTGTCCATGTATTCTTTTAAATAGAGGTATTAGTTTTTCCTTAAATGAGTTATAACAATTACTGCATCCAAACTTACCTGTCTGCCTAAACTTACTATAAGTTAAACCGCATCTTTCACATTTTGTACCTGTAATATAATCTATTTTAAAAGGATTTTCCTGTACATTATCTAAGTCTAAAAGTCCTGTTAGAAAATTGTGTATTGAAAAAGATGTATCAAATTCAAATTCCTTATGATTTTTAGCACATTCCTCACATAAATGAAGTTCTGTTACATTACCATTTATAATTTTTGTAAAATGCATAGTCGCTTCTCTTTTTCCGCAATCATCACAAAGCATAAAACCCCTCCTTTTCTCATCATTCTATTAGCATAAGAAGCATATCTTTAAGTATACTTGCTCTCAATTCATTTTTAAACTTTGGTACAATTCCTAAAGCCCTATCACTTAAAGCAGATTTCATTAAATCAGCTTCTCGATTTGTTATAAATCCTTTTTCAACGAACGTATCTATCAACCTATAAGCTCTCATTTTAGTAATAGAGTTACCTATAGTATTTACTATAAGATTCCTAATGTAACTATCATTATTAATATTTAGTTTAATTATTTTAATATACCCTCCTCCACCTCTTTTACTTTCTATATAATACCCTTTATCTTGAGTAAATCTCGTTGCTAAAACATAGTTTATTTGAGATGGAGCACAGTTGAAATATTGAGCTAATTCATTTCTCTGTATTTCAATAGTTTCATTATCAGTTTCTTCTAAAAGCTTTTTAATAAATTCCTCTATAATGTCACTCAGTCTTGACATTATATCACCTCTTTGACTTTGACTTTCTTTGTCTTTCATTAATATTTTACTATCTTAATTCCATATATTTCAACATTAGTATTATCTTTTTCTTGCTCATATATTAGAATTATTATTCATTATTTTAATTTATGTAGTAATTACTAAATATTACTTCATTTTTTTCAAAATTATAGGTCAATCTAAGCGATTGACCTTCAATAAATTTAATATTTAGTTATATCTTCAATACGATTCACAGCTCTATTTTGTTCTTCAAAACCTGCCCATCCAAAAGTTGTCGCCATCCACTCACCATAAGCAGTTTTATCTACAAGCATTGACTCAATTTCATCATCTTTTTTATATATATCTATTTTTCTCTGATACTCTAAACCTGATCTATTTTTATTATAATCTCTATTTGTACTCATCTAATCTCCTTTCTTTCTGTGAGCTATTAATTTATATTTCTTTCCGGTATGATCTCCTTTTGGTAAAACCTCAAATCCATTATTTTCTAAAGCTTCTCTTATAAACCTTGACTGCATAGCATCATTACTGTCCATAGTTACTATTAATTCATCATTTTCATTAATTTCACCAATAGTATTTAGTAGTTTAGTAATACTATTTAAACCTAGCTCTCTATCAAAATTTATATAATAATCAGCCAAATTGTATCCTCCTACTAATATTATTAATTGAATAAATTTTAATAAACTAATATTAAAATACTTAGTAAAAACTAACTTATATTAATACAGACTGTTGACAAACTTATCTTTTTAAATATTTATGAAAATAAAAGTGAATGCTTGAAAGAATTTAGTTAAAAAACTAGGTGAAAATTTTGAAGAAAATCCGTGGGCTTAGCAGGACGCTAAGCCAGCATCCTACAAGACAGGACGTCTTGATTAGGTGCGTTAGGATTTTCAAAAAATTTGAGCCTTTAGTTTTTTCTAAATTCTTTCGCATGAGCGTTATTTTCATATATGATTTGCTTTGTCAACAAGCTCTTATATTAATATTTTTTGTATAAAGAAATCATTTATACTACACTATATTTAGAAAAAACACCCGCATTATGCGGGTGTTTCAAAATTTTTGTTAAATATCCATTTTTTATTGCTGTTCAGCTTTAGCTTCTTCAATAATTTTTTCACTTAGATGTGGTGGCACTTCTTCATATCTTGCAAATTCCATTTTAAAACTAGCTCTTGCTTGAGTCATTGATTTTAAATCTATAGCATATTTAAACATTTCTGCCTGTGGAACTTCTGCTATTACTAATTGTGTACCGTCTTTTTGTGGCTCCATACCCAAAATTCTACCTCGTCTTTTATTAAGGTCTCCCATGATATCTCCCATATATTCTTCTGGTACAAGTACTTCAACTTTCATAATTGGTTCTAATAAAACTGGATTTGCTGCTTGTATACCTTTTTTGAACGCTATCGCTGTAGCCATTTTGAAAGCCATCTCTGATGAATCGACAGTATGATAAGAACCATCATAAAGAGTTGCTTTAATATTAACTACAGGATAACCAGCTAAAACACCAGACTCAATACATTCTTTAAGTCCTTTTTCAACTGCTGGTATATATTGTTTTGGCACAGCACCTCCAAAAATCTCTTCATTAAATTCAAATTCTTCTTGACTTGGTTCAAATCTGATGAAAACATGACCATATTGACCATGACCACCAGTTTGTTTTTTATGCTTACCTTCAGCTTCAGCTCTTCCTTTTATAGTCTCTCTATATGGAATCTTTGGATCTTTCAATTCAACTTCAACACCAAATTTATCTTTAAGCTTATTTATTATAACACTTAAATGCATATCTCCTTGGCCACCTAAAAGTGTCTGCTTAGTTTCTTTATTGTAAAAAACTTTGAAAGTAGGATCCTCTTCAGTCAATCTATGCAAACCAGAACCCATCTTATCTTCATCACCTTGAGACTTAGGCTCTACAGCTAAGAACAATAAAGGTTCTGGAAACTCTATACCTGGATACTTTATAGGACTGTCTTTGCTGCATAATGTATCGCCTGTATAAGTATTATTTAACTTAGCAACTGCACCAATATCTCCTGCTACTAGTTTGTTTACTTCAATTTGTTCTTTGCCTCTTAAAACAAATATATTACCCATTTTAAACTTAGTATCTTGTGTAGTATTAAGTACTTCATCATCTTTATGAATTTCTCCAGATAATACTTTAAATAGTGAAATCTTACCTACATAAGGGTCTGCAATTGTCTTAAATACTAATGCTGAAAATGGTTCTCCTGCATCTAATTTTCTTTCGATTGTCTCTCCAGTATCAGGATTGATACCTGTATTTATCTCAACGTCATTAGGTGACGGTAAGTAATCCCAAATCATATCCATTAAAGTCTGTACACCTATATTTTTTGTAGCTGAACCACATAAAACAGGTATTAAATCTCCATTTAAAACTCCAGTTCTTAGTCCTTTATGTATTTCTTCATCAGTAAACTCTTCACCTTCAAAATATTTTTCTAATAACGTTTCGTCACTTTCAGCTACTGACTCAATTAACATTTCTCTTAGAGGCTGTATTTTATCTTCAAGTCCATCAGGAACATCTACATCAAAGCATTTTATTTCCTTTTCATCATATTTTCTAGCTTTCATATCAACTATATTTATAAGACCTTTAAAGTCTTCCTTTTCTCCTAAAGGTACTTCAAAAGGTACAACTGCTTTACCAAATTTTTCTCTCAATTGATTAATTACCTTATCAAAATTAGCATTTTCCTTATCCATCTTATTAATAAATATAAAAGCGGGCTTCTTAGCTTCTCTAATATACTTCCATGCCTTTTCTGTTCCAACCTCAATACCTGATGATGCATCAACTAATATAACTGCTCCACCAGCAACAGCTAAAGCACTTTTTACTTCCCCAACAAAATCAAAATATCCCGGAGTATCTAATAAATTTAATTTATGTCCTTTCCATTCTATAGGTATTAAAGATGTGTTAATAGAAATTTGTCTATCTTTTTCTTCTTTATCAAAGTCAGATACAGTACTACCATCTTCTACACGTCCTATTCTCTTAATAACCCCTGTTGTAAAAAGCATTGCTTCAGTTAAAGTTGTTTTTCCACTCCCTCCGTGACCTAGTAAAGCAATATTTCTGATTTTATCGGTCCCATACACATTCATAGCCATTTTCCCCCTCAATTTTCTGTTTTTTTAATTTTCTGATTATTAATAATATTCTACGATATACAACAAAATCCTTTTTAATCATTAATTTTTTTCTAATTCATACGAAATTATATTTCCTTATTTATGAATAATTTTAAATATAATTTCGGTTTATAAATATAGGCAAAAGCGATCTTATATTATTTAAATCAAAGATTTTTTTCTATTAAAAATATGTCCAATAATGTTATTTCTATTCTAAATTTTTTCATAAAAATAGTAAATTATATTAAATCTTTTGATCAATTTTAATATCAAAGATTTTGCTCATTTTATATGTTATAATTAAAATTGATAGAACTTTAATTATTTTACAGGGAGGGTGTAGTAAATGACTTTAACTTTTAGAGATGAACTAAAAGATTTACAGGCATACAAACCAGGAAAGCCTATCGAAGATGTAAAAAGAGAATACGGTCTAGAAAAAGTAGTTAAATTAGCATCTAACGAAAACCCACTAGGATGTTCTCCTAAAGCAATAGAAGCTGTTAAGAAAGCTGCTGAAAATTTAGCTCTATATCCTGATGGAAACGCTACTTTATTAAAAGAAACTCTTGCAGAAAAAATAGGACTTAAAACAACTCAAATTTTACCAAGCAGTGGTTCAGATGAAATGGTTGACATTATAGCAAAAACTTTTATAAATAAAAATGATGAAGTTATAATGGCTGATTTAACCTTTCCTAGATACATAACTACAACTAAAATGATGGGTGGAAAACCTGTAATAGTACCTCTTAAAGATTGGACTTATGATTTAGATGGTATGAAAAAAGCAATAACTAATAAAACAAAATTAATTTGGTTATGTAATCCGAATAATCCTACAGGCACAATGTTTACTGAAGAAAAGTTACTTGATTTTCTAAAAAGTGTACCTAATAATGTAGTTGTAGTATATGATGAAGCATATAATGAGTATGTAACAAGAGATGATTATCCAAGAAATAGCATTAAATTGCTTGAAGAATATCCTAATTTAATTGTTTTGAGAACGTTTTCAAAAATATATGGATTAGCTGCATTAAGAATCGGATATGCTCTAGCAAGTGAAGAAATAATCCATAATATGAATAAAATTAGAGGGCCATTTAATGTAAATAAATTAGCTCAAGTTGCTGCATTAGCAGCTCTTGAAGATGAGGATTTTATTAAAAAAAGCTATGAATTAAATAAACAAGGAAAAGAATACCTATATAAAGAATTTGAAAACTTAGGACTAGAATATGCTCCATCTGAAACAAATCATATCTTTGTTAATGTTAAACGTGATACTAACGAAGTTTTCATAGAGCTTCAAAAGAAAGGCATGATAATTAGACCTATTAAAGATACATGGGTAAGAATAACTATAGGTACCCCTGAGCAAAATGAATTATTAATAAAACTTTTAAAAGAAGTTATATAAAATCAAGCCATTACCAATAAGGTAATGGCTTGATTTTTAACCACATTTAGAATATCCACAACTTCTACAAACCATACATCCACCTTCATGTTCTACTTTACTTCCACATTCAGGACATATACCACTGTTTTCTTCTGAACTAACTGATATTTCTCCCATTGCAGAATCTATCTTTTGTGAATTAGTATATATTGGTTCATCTATTTTTGTTGCTTCTTGTTCTATTTCCAAGGCAATATCGTTTACTGCTTGATCTTTAACTTCAACATAAGTACTCATTACCCTTTCTAGTGCCTTACCTATAGCATCAGGGCATGAAAGCACTTTAATATCTTTATTTGTAGCTCTTTGCCTTAATGTTGAATGACATCTTATTCCCTTTAATTGCTCAATAATTGATTTTACGTCTAAGCCTGATCTTAATGCTATAGATATAAGTCTACTTGTCGCTTCACTTTGACTTGGACATCCTCCTGCTCTTCCAAGATTAGTGAAGACTTCACAAATACCTTTATCATCATAATTAACTGTAATGTATAAATTACCGCATCCTATTCTTACCTTTTCAGTAATACCTTTTGTAATTTCAGGTCTCATTCTAGGTTTTATTTTTATTTTATTCTGTTCTCTTTTATTTTCCTCTTTGTCTTTTGCAGTACTTAAAACCTGATTAGCTCTACTCCCATCTCTATATATTGTTACACCCTTGCACCCTAATTTATATGCTAAAGTATATACTTCTTTTACATCTTCTTTTGTTGCTTCATTTCTAAAGTTAACTGTTTTAGATACGGCATTATCTACATGGTTTTGAAAAGCAGCCTGCATTTTAACATGCCATAATGGTGATATATCATGAGCAGTTACAAAAACCTTCTTTATATCTTCAGGTATTTCATCTATATGAGCTAAAGAGCCTTCCTCAGCTATTCTTTCCATAAGTTTTTCAGAATAGAAACCCCTATTTTTTGCAATATTTTTGAATAAAGGATGCACTTCTATTAGCTTATCATTATCCATTACATTTCTAATGTAAGATACAGCAAACAAAGGTTCAATTCCACTACTAGCACCTGCAATAATACTTATAGTTCCAGTAGGAGCTATAGTAGTTCTTGTTGCATTTCTAATTTTCACACCTTTTTCTACATAAATACTTTTATCATATGCAGGAAAAACTCCTCTTAATTCAGCTAATTCAATAGATTTTTTGGTAGCTCTTTCGTTAATAAATTTCATTAAATTATCAGCTAAATCTACTGCTTCTTGTGAATTGTAAGGAATTCCCAAACAAATTAAAAGGTCTGCAAATCCCATTACCCCTAATCCAATTTTTCTAGTACTCTTAGTCATTTCTTCTATCTCTGGTAATGGATATCTGTTAACATCTATAACATTATCTAAGAAATGAACAGCCTTATCTACTATATTGCCCAATTTCTCGTAATCAATTTCATATCCATTTGCCCCTTCTTTAATCATTTTAGATAGGTTAATAGAACCTAAATTACATGATTCATAAGGAAGTAATGGCTGCTCGCCACACGGATTTGTACTTTCAATTTGACCTAAGCCAGGAGTTGGATTAAATTTATTTAATCTATCTAAAAAAACTATTCCTGGTTCTCCGTTAGTCCATGCCATTTCAACTATTTTATTAAAAACATCTCTAGCATTAAGTTTACCTTTAACAGCTTTAGTATTAGGGTCTATAAGCTCATAGTCTTCTCCTTTTTCAACTGCTTCCATAAATTTTTCTGTTATACCTACACTAATATTGAAATTAGTAATTTCATTGTTATCCTTTTTGCATTCTATAAATTCTAATATATCAGGGTGATCTATTCTAAGAATACCCATATTCGCTCCTCTTCTTGTGCCCCCCTGTTTAACTGCTTCTGTAGCTGAATTAAAAACTTTCATAAAGCTAACAGGCCCTGATGCAACTCCACCGGTTGATTTAACAGTAGAACCCCTTGCCCTCAATCTTGAAAAACTAAAACCCGTTCCTCCACCAGATTTATGTATTAAAGCTGCATTTTTAATAGCATCAAAAATCCCTTCCATTGAATCTTCTATAGGTAAAACAAAACATGCTGAAAGCTGTCCTAGTTCTTTTCCAGCATTCATTAATGTTGGTGAATTAGGTAAGAATTCAAGATTTACCATCATATCATAAAATTCTTCTTCTGTTCTTTTTACATCACTATCCTTATTATATAACAAATCAGCCTTTGCTATATGATGTGCTACCCTTTTAAACATTTCATCTGGGGTTTCAATAACATTACCTTTAGAATCTTTAGTAAGATATCTTTTCTCAAGTACTTTCAAAGCATTATCTGTAAGATTCATCAAAGCACCTCCGTACTATATATAGTTATATGTTGCATGTTCGCTACAATATATTGTAGCATTATATAATTCTTGTGTAAAGTAAATATTTATTTCATAAAGAAAGGCTAGAGCTACTCTAGCCTTCTACTGATCAACTGTATCATCTGTATTTTTTTCAAAGCCTGCTTCTGTGTATCTATTACTTGCATTCCAGAATATCCATTCCTCAAGACCTGCATCATATACCGCTTTTATTTGAGCTCTTATTTGTTCAGGCCCATAATTAATATAATGTTCTCCATAAAGATTTTTTAACCAAGGTGCAGAAAAATCTTGTAACCAAGGTCTTATAATAGCCTTTGTTTCTTCTGTTTTTATATTATCTATTCTCTTTTTAGCTCTAGATAAACTTGTATAGACTATTTTATACGGTTCAGAATCTGGATATGCAACTCCATAAGAACCAAGAGCATAATGAGATGGATAAACCATTGGGCATAATATATCTGCACTAGTAGCTAGAGTTTCTAAATGCTGCCCTATTCTCATATCATCTTTTGCTGTTGTAACTAACCCAAAAATATCTGCAGAAACATATACTCCTTTAGGTTCTAATCTTTTTTTTGCATATTTTAGAAATTCAGCGATTATTTCAGCTTTTGTCTTACCAATACTCTCTTCTCCATAGTCTATAATAGATCTATTGCCATCAGTAGGGAACCTTACATAATCAAATTGTATTTCCTTAAATCCCATTAAAGCAGCTTCCTCAGCTATCTTTATAGGATACTCCCAAGCCTCTCGATTATATGGATTAAGCCATGCATTCCCACTATTATCTCTCCATACTTTTCCATTTTTTGTTTTTATAGCTAAGTCTGGTCTCTTTGTACCTGCAAGTCTATCTTTAAAAGTAACAATTCTTGCAATTGGATAAATATTATTTTCTCTTAATATAGACATTTTTTCATAGAAATTATCTACCTTAACCTGCTTGTCCGCTCCAATTTCATTAACCATGTCCACATTAGATTTATAAGTTAAACGCCCTAAATCATCTTTTACGTCTATAACCATAGCATTTAATTCTGTTGTTTTTACTAAATTCAAAAGTTTATAAAATCTTTTATCATAAGCCAAAGTATTGCCTGTTAAATATATTCCCTTTACTTTAACTTTTTCTTTATATACTCCCCAATTTGTAGCTGGCTGAATTAAATAATTTATATGTTCTAGTTCTAAATTAGTAGATATTTTTTCAATCTGAGGTTTCCCCTCATCAGCATAATCGATAGAACTGAAATTAAAGAAATATACAGCAAAAACCATTAACATAACTGTTATCAATACTAATGACTTTTTTCTTACTATCATCCTTTTCACCTTTCTCAAATTATTTATCTTTATGTACTCATAAATAAAGGAGTCTATTGACTCCTCAACAGTATTTCTAATATATCCATTAATGTTTCTTCAGCATATTCCCCTTTTCTATATTTTCTCATAGCAACTATTATATTAGGCTGATTACCTTTAGATATAATTTCTTTTATCTTTTTCGGATGTTCAACAAAACTACCAAGTTCTTTAAAATTCTCATCAAAAAATACAAAAGTAGGTATTTTCACTCTATCTTCTTCGCTATATTTAATAAAAAAATCTTCATTCCCATCTTTTTCTACTATTGAAATATCAATATTCTGATTATATTGTCTTATTTTTTCTAAAACAGGTACATTTATCATACAATCTGGACACCATATTTCAGCACAAACAAGAACTTTTATTTTCTTGTCAATACTCTTTACTTTATTTATTAAATCATCATTTAATTTAATTTTATTTAGAATTTCCAAAGTCTTCTCTCTATAAGTATCTTTATCTTTATTTACAAACTCATCAAATGAAACACCTTGGTCATAAAGACAATTTATATCCATCTATATACCCCCACCTTATATGATTAAACAAAAGAAATAATGATAATTTTATATTTTAAAATAAAGATTTTATTATTAAATTTTATTTGGTGATATACAAAATTATAATATATATTTTAATTAATTACAACTTGTATTAAGTGGTAGGTTCTTTCAAAAAAATAAAAAAATCCGGCAACGACC
>NZ_JXLL01000017.1 GCF_001316435.1 Caloranaerobacter sp. TR13 | reverse complement strand
CGGGAGACCGCCTGGGAGAGTAGGTCGTTGCCGGATTTTTTTATTTTTTGTTGGTTCTTTGTTCATAGTTGAGGTAGGTATTCTAAAAAATACCTACCTTTACTTATGTTCAATTATATTATTTATATTAAACAAAAATTGCCACATTAATATGTAAAACAATATAAACTTTGTAATATAGAGAGCAACATAAAAATATGATATTATTTAACAAAGGACAATATCAAATATTTATAGGTTACCACATTAATATAAAAGTTTATTAAACAACTAAATGATTGAGGTGTTTATTATGGACTATTTTCCTAACGAAAGAAGTTGGGAAATAATAAACATATTATTAAATTCAGATGAGCCTATAACTGTAAATAAGTTAGCTGAACAATTAAATGTATCTAATAGAACTATAAGAAATGATTTAAAAGAGCTTGAGGATTATTTCTGCTTGAATAATTATGATGCGATGATTATAAAGAAGCCTAGAATAGGAGTATGGATCGAAGTAAATGAAGAAAGAAAACATTTTTTAAAAAAAGCCATTAGTAAAAGTAAATTATATATACAACCATATACATCTGAAGAGAGGAAGTTTTATATAATAAAAAGGCTTTTGCAGTCAAAAAAATTAGTTACTATGCAAATATTAGCTGATGAATTATATGTAAGTAAAGGTACTATCTTTAATGATCTAAAAGAAGTAGAAAAATGGTTGAAAAAGTTTAATTTGAAACTTAAGAAAAGACAGAACTATGGAATAGAGATTATTGGAGATGAAAATGATTGGAGAAAAGCAGCATCAGATTTGATTGTAATTCTAAAAAACAATGATAGATTAAAAAATATAATGTTGAATGCAAAAGAAGCTTATCCGAATAGCAGATTAGACTTTGAAAATTTTATACAGCTCAAAGAATTATTCCCAGATATTGATGTAAATAAGATAGAAAAAATATTGATAGAAGCTCAGGAAAAAATGGAGTTCCAGTTAGCTGATATAGCATATGAAGGGCTAATAGGTCATATTGCAATTAGTATTGAAAGATTAAAGCAAAATAAAGATATTAAGATGGATTCTAAGCAATTATCTATTATAAAGCAAAAGAAAGAGTTTGGGATTGCAAAATGGATATCAAGTAGAATAGAGGAAGAATTCGGAATTAAAATACCTGAGTGTGAAGTAGGATATATAGCTTTACATATTTTAGGTTGTAAAGTTCAACGAAAATATAAAGATTATGATGCAGACAATATTATAGAGAATATAGATCCTTTAATAATAAATTTAGCAAAAGAAATAATTACTTTGATAGGAAATATATTATCTGTTGATTTTAATTCAGATAAAAAATTACTAGTAGGACTAGCCTTGCACTTAAGGCCTACAATAAACAGATTGAAATATGGGTTAAGTTTAAGAAATCCTTTATTAACTGAGATAAAAAATAACTATCCAAGTGTATTTGGTGCTACATGGGCTACTAGTGTTTTGTTTGAAAAATATTTAGGTGTAAAAGTAAATGAAGAAGAAATAGCATATATTGCCATTCATATAGGGGCTGCTTTAGAGAGGTTAAATAGAAAAACAAGGGCAATAATTGTTTGTAATAGTGGGATTGGGACTGCACAGCTTGTTGCAGCAAGATTAGAAAAGACGATACCTGATTTAGAAATAGTAAATGTAATTTCTTCTCGCGATATTCTAAAGATGAAGCAAAATGATTTCGATATGGTAATTTCAACCATACCTATTAATTATAGTAGAAAACCAGTTATAAATATTAACCCGATAGTAGGGCAAAAAGATATAGAGAGAATAAAAAAGTATATTAAAAACATAGAAAATACAAAAAGGTTTAGGAGAGACATTAATAGTATTTCAAAAATAAATAACTTATTTGATGAAAGATTTATATACACTAATATTGACATAGATAATAAAGAAAAAGTTATTGAACTTTTAGCTGGTCAACTTGTTAAATATGGATATGTAGATTTGAAATTTATAGATTCAGCATTAGAAAGAGAAAAAATAACTTCTACTGCTGTAGGTAAAGGGGTAGCTATTCCACATGGAGTTCAAGAATATGTACAAGAACCTACTATAGCAGTTATGACACTTAAGAAACCGATTGATTGGGGGGATGATAAGGTAGATATTGTATTTTTATTAGCTTTAAAATTTAGTACTGATAATTCAACAAGGAGCTTTTTTAGGAGATTTTATTCGTTATTAGATAAAGAGGAAATTTTAAATGAAATTAGGAATAGTTCTACAAGCAAAGAAATACTTACGATTTTAACTAGGAAGGATGATGACGATGAATAAAATTATAAACAGTAAACTTGTTAGACTAGACATAAATGGAACTAACAAAAAAGAAATAATAGTTGAATTAGCAAAGCTAATTGAGCAAGAAGGAAGATTAAATAGTATTGATGAGTATGTAGAAGAAGTTTTAAAAAGGGAAGAGCTTTCTACTACTGGAATTGGGTTTGGAGTAGCTATACCACATGGTAAAACTAATGCAGTAAAAGTACCTACAGTTGCGTTTGGAAGATCAAAAAATGGAGTTGAATGGCAGTCTTTAGATGATAATCCAGTTCATATGATTTTTTTATTAGCAGTACCAGAGGAGGAAGCTTCAAATGCACATTTGAAGCTATTAGCAGCACTATCAAGAAAATTAATGGACGAAAGTTTTAGACAGGAACTTTTAACAATTGATAGTGAAGAAAAGCTGATTGAGTTACTAGAAACAATATTTACAAATTAGCTTTAAATTAATAGAACTTCAATATTTATATCAGGAGGGATAAAATGCAAAAGATAGAAGTAGCACTAAAGAATGAAACAGGATTACATGCAAGACCAGCAAGTATATTTGTAAAAGAAGCATCAAAATATATGTCAGATATAAAAATTATAAAAGATGCTAAAGAATACAACGCTAAAAGCATAATTGGTATATTAAGCATTGGAGCAGGAAAAGGAGATAAATTAACAATAATATCAGAAGGAGAAGATGAAAAAGAAGCAGTAGAAGCACTTAAAGCGCTAATAGAAAGCAGCTTCGGAGAATAGGAGGCAAAAAGATGAAAGGGATAGCAGCTTCACCAGGAATAGCCATAGGTAAAGTTTTAATTAAAAGAGATTCTCAAATAAAAATAGAAAAAAAGAATATAGACAATATAGAAGATGAAATAAAAAGACTAAATAAAGCAAGAGAAATGAGTAAAACACAAATACGAACAATATACAAACACACACTAGAAAACATAGGACAGAAAGAAGCAAAAATATTTGAAGCACATATGATGATATTAGATGATCCCGAATACTTTGGACAAGTAGAAGAAAAAATAAAAACAGAAAAAATAAACGCAGAACAAGCACTAAAACAAGTAACAGATACATTTATAGAAATATTTCAAAACATGGACAACGAATACATGAAAGAAAGAGCTTTAGACATAAAAGATGTATCAAATAGAGTAATAAGAGAATTGCTAGGGGTAGAAACAACAGATTTATCAAAACTAGAAGAAGAAGTAATAATAATATCCGAGGACTTAACACCATCAGATACAGCACAAATGGATAAAGAAAAGGTGCTTGGATTCATTACAGAAATAGGCGGCAAAACATCACATTCAGCAATAATGGCAAGAACATTAGAGCTGCCAGCAGTAGTAGGAGTAGAAGGAATAATCAAAAGCGTTAAAAATAGAGACGTAGTAATACTAGATGGAGAAGAAGGAATAGTAATAATAAATCCAGACGAAGAAACATTAAAAAAATACAAAGACAAAAAAGAAAAATATCAAAAATACAAAAATAAACTTAAAAAGCTAAAAGGAAGAGAAAGTATAACAAAAGACGGATTTAAAGTAGAACTAGTAGCAAATATAGGAACACCAAAAGATATAGAAGGAGTAATTAGAAACGATGCAGAAGGAGTAGGACTATATAGAACAGAATTTTTATACATGGATAGAAAAAGTTTACCAACAGAAGAAGAACAATTTAATGCATACAAGGAAGTAGCAGAAAAGCTAGAAGGAAAACCAGTAGTAATAAGGACATTAGATATAGGAGGAGACAAAGACCTACCATATCTAGAACTACCAAAAGAAATGAATCCATTCTTGGGATACAGAGCTATAAGACTTTGCCTAGATAGAATAGAAATTTTCAAAACTCAGCTTAGAGCATTACTAAGAGCAAGCATTTATGGAAATATAAAAATAATGTTCCCAATGATATCAAGCATAGAAGAACTAAGACAAGCAAAGCAAATACTAGAAGAAGTAAAAGAAGAGCTTAGAAGAGAAAACATAAATTTTAGCGAAGGAATAGAAGTAGGAATGATGATAGAAATACCATCAGCGGCAATAATGTCAGATATATTTGCAAAAGAAGTAGACTTTTTTAGTATAGGGACAAATGATTTAATTCAATACATAACAGCAGTAGACAGAGGAAACAGAAAAATATCATATCTATACAGCCAATACCATCCAGCACTATTAAGGCTAATAAAACAGGTAATAGACAATGGACATAAAGAAGGAATATGGGTAGGTATGTGTGGAGAAGTAGCAGGAGACCCAAAACTAATACCAATACTTATAGGTATGGGACTAGATGAATTCAGCATGAGCCCTATATCAATACTAAGAGCAAGATGGATAATAACAAATATAGAACAAAAAGAAATGAAAAAATTTTTGCAGCACATATTAAACCTACCAACAGCAGAAGAAGTAGAAAAGTTTATAAATGAGAACATCAATATAGAATAATTAGATAGTTTTGTGTATATAGATTACAAACCTCCTAAAATAATGACCAAGTTCATTATCTTAGGAGTTTTTATTTTGTCAAAAGTTCAATTTACTATTTTTATCTGTTTTTGGGCAAAGGAAAGTGATATTTAACAAGAATCGTTAAAAAATACGGAATTGGCTATTGACAATTAGATGTATATTTTATAAAATTAAATCAATCATAATCAATCATAATCAATCATAAAAAATCAAACAATAACATATAATTATAATAAACGAGCATAGGGGTGCTTTTATGTTTGCAGAAGAAAGAAAAATCAGAATTGCTGAAATGATTAATCGGGGAGAAAGTGTTAAAGTATCTCAGTTAGCTAAAATGTTTGGTGTATCTGAATCCACAATAAGAAGGGATTTAAATGAGTTAGATAGTTCAGGTATTATAGTAAGAACTCACGGAGGAGCTGTAAGGCCTGATATAAATAAGTTTGAAGCTTCATTTCTTCAAAAGCAGGATGAGCATTCAAGAGAGAAAGAGTTGATAGGCAAATTAGCAGCAAGCATCATAAAAGATGGAGATACAATTATTTTAGATTCAGGGACTACAACGCAATATATTGCTAGATTTATTACTGCTAAAGATGTTACAGTAATAACTAATTCGATTCCTTTAAGTTATGAATTGTCAAATAGAGATGATATTGAAGTAATAACAACTGGCGGAGTGATAAGGCCAACTACAAAGGCTACTGTTGGACCTATTACCGAAAGAACTATAAGAGAATTTAGAGTAGACAAGGTATTTATTGGAGCCAATGGGATCTCTTTAACTTCAGGAATTACAACTCCTAAACTTAGTGAAGCAAATGTTAAAAGAGTGATGATGAGTGTTGCAAATAAGGTATATATAGTTGCTGATGAGTCTAAATTTGATAAAGTTTTCTTTTCGGTTATTTGTGATATTAAAGATGTAGACTATATTATAACTAATAAAAAACTTTCAGAAGATCAAATGAAAAGTTATGAAAAGCTGGGAGTTGAGATAATTACAGACATTAAAAGGGGGAAATAAAGTGATATATACTGTTACCCTAAATCCTGCAATAGATAAGACTATTGTGCTTGAAAAACTAAAAATAGGTAGTGTAAATAGAACTATTTTTTCAAGAACAGATGTAGGTGGAAAGGGAATTAATGTATCAAAAGTTTTAAAAATACTAGGTTGTAAAAGTACAGCTACAGGTATTTTAGGAAATAAGAATGCAGATATGTTTATTGAGTATCTACACAATCTGGACATTGAAACAAAATTTCATATTATCGAAGGAGAATCTAGAACAAATATTAAGATAGTTGAAAAAAATAACAATATGTGTACAGATATTAATGATAAAGGTTTAAAAGTACAGCAAGATGAGATAAACAAATTTATAACTAGCCTACTAGCTAGTGTTACTGATGGAGATATTGTTGTATTATGTGGCAGTCTACCAGTAGGTGTAAATCCTGATATATATAAGGAAATTATATTACAATTAAATGAAAGAAAAGTAAAAACAATATTAGATGCAGATGACAAACCATTAGTAGAGGGGATCGAAGGGGCTCCTCATATCGTGAAACCCAATATATCGGAATTAAAAAAGATAGCTAATGTAAGTGAAGAAAATACCCATTCTATCATTGAAAGTGGAAGAAAGCTTATTGAAAAAGGTATTGAAAAAGTATTGATTTCTTTAGGTAGCAAAGGCTCTTATTATATTACATCGGAAGTATGTTTATACGCATTTCCTATTGAGGTAGATATAAAGAGTACAGTGGGTGCTGGAGATTCTTTGGTAGCTGGTTTAGCATATTCATTAGAAAATAATTTAAATGAATATGAAACTTTAAAATTAGCAACAGCAAGTGCTACAGCAAAGATAATGACAGAGGGGACAAAGGAACCAAATTATAATTTAATACAAGAATTATTGGATAAAGTAAAAATTATTGAATGTTGATAAACAATAAGAATGCAGGCTATAGACAAAATAAAATAAGGATCTTATTGAAGCTAAAAGTTATGCTGATATTTTTAAAGGGGTTTATAATATAGGCTTTATGCCTAATTAAAATAAAAGGGGGAAGGCAAATGAAATTATTAGCTGTTACATCATGTCCTACAGGTATAGCCCATACATACATGGCTGCTGAGGCATTACAAAAAGCAGCTAAAGAAATGGGAGTATCCATAAAGGTTCAAACTGTAGGTTCTATTGGAGTTGAGAATGAAATAACAAATGATGACATTAGAGAAGCACATGCAGTAATAATTGCAGCAGACACAAAGGTTGATAAAAGTAAATTTCAAGAATTACCAATGATTGAGGCATCTGTTCAAGATGCAATTAAGGATGCTAAAAATTTGATTGAAAGAGCTATGAAGCTTGAGAAGAAGGATTTTGTAGACAAAGTTTATGAATTAAAACAAGAGCAAAAGAAAAAAAGAAAAGGTGCTTATCAGCATTTGATGACTGGCGTGTCTTATATGATACCTTTTGTTGTTGCCGGGGGTATTCTAATAGCATTATCTTTTGCTTTTGGTATTGAAGCATTTAAAAATCAAGGGACTTTGCCAGCTGCTCTTATGCAAATTGGTGGGGGTTCAGCTTTTGCATTGATGGTACCTATTCTTTCAGGTTACATAGCATATTCAATAGCTGATAGACCAGGTTTGGTACCAGGTATGGTAGGTGGTTTATTAGCATCTCAAATTGGAGCAGGATTTTTAGGAGGAATTATAGCAGGTTTCTTAGCAGGTTATATTATCTTATTTCTTAAAAACTCAATTAAACTTCCAAAGACATTAGAAGGACTTATGCCAGTGCTTATATTGCCTTTACTATCATCATTGATAGTAGGACTTGTAATGATATATATAATTGGAAAACCAGCAGCAGCTCTTAACTCTAGTCTTAGTAATTGGCTTCAAAACTTGCAACAGGGTAGTGCAATTATATTAGGGTTAATATTAGGGTTAATGATGGCATTTGATATGGGAGGCCCAATAAATAAAGCCGCATATACATTTGCAGTTGGAACTCTAGGAACAGGTGAACCTTCAGCAGTAATGGCTGCAGTAATGGCTGCAGGTATGACACCACCTTTAGGAATAGCTCTTGCTACTTTTATTGCTAGAAATAAATTTACTAAAGAAGAAAGAGAAGCAGGTAAAGCAGCATTTTTCTTAGGAATATCCTTTATTACTGAAGGAGCTATCCCTTTTGCAGCAGCAGACCCATTGAGAATAATACCTTCTATAATGATAGGTTCAGCAGTTACAGGTGCATTATCAATGTTATTTAAAGTGACATTAGCAGTTCCTCATGGTGGAATATTTGTACTTCCAATTCCTAATGCAGTTAGTAGATTAGGGTTATATACATTAGCCATTATAATAGGAACAGTGGTTACTGCAATTTTAGTAACTACATTAAAACAAAAGAGAGAATAGTGATAAATATATATTTGAAAGGACCTTGTCTATATATGGCAAGGTCTTTTTTTGTTAAAGACTAATAACTATTTATAATAATAATCTACTAAAACACATATTATTTATAACATATAGGAAATTGTAAAACAATTAAAGGGGCGATATCTATGCAGGATATTATTAGTATAAGTCAAAATAAGTGTAAACAATGCTATTCTTGTGTTCGGAATTGTCCTGCCAAGGCTGTACAAATAGAAAGTGGACAGGCTAAAATAATTTATTCAAGATGTATTAATTGTGGTAAGTGTATTAAAAGTTGTCCTCAAGAAGCAAAAATAGTTATTGATAGTAAAGGGAAAACGCTTAGTATATTAAGAGAAAATGATACAGTTATAGCCTGCATAGCTCCTTCATTTATAGTAAGTTTTCATAAATATAATTATAAAAAGATAGTTGGTGCTTTAAAGGAAGTCGGTTTTTCAGAAGTATGGGAAGTTGCAGTAGGTGCTGAGTATATTATTAAAGCTATCAGTCATCATATTAAAGATAAAGAAAACAATCTTTTTTTAAGCTCTCCTTGCCCTGCATTTATATCTTTAATAGAAAAGCATTATCCAGAAATGATAAAGTATCTTTTGCCATTTGTATCACCTATGATTGCTACAGGAAAGATTATTAAAAAGCTACATAAAAACAAAAATATTAAGATAGTCTTTATTGGGCCTTGTGTAGCAAAAAAGTGCGAAGCGTTAGAACCACAATTTAATGGAATTATAGATAGTGTACTTACGTTTGATGAGTTAAAAGATATTTTTGCAATTAAAGGTATTAATATTGAGAATGCCAAAGAAATGGATTTTGATAGTATATATTGCAATGAAGGGAAACTATTTCCTTTATCAGGAGGGCTATTGGCAAATTTTAAGTCTTTATATAATTTGGAAGAAAGTGAATGTGTAGTTATAGACAATGATAATGATTGTATTGAATTAATAAATGCTATTAAAGCTGGTAAATTTAAAAGTAAGTTTGTTGATGTTTTAATGTGTAGAGGATGTATAGATGGGCCTAAGATTGATAGTAGTTTAAACTATTATGAAAGAGTTAATAAGATTTATGAATATATAAAAGATAGTATCAAGAAAACGAAAAAACTAAATATAGAATTAGATTTTATAAGATATTATAGGAATAAAAGAAGTATATTACCTTATCCTACAGAAAATGAAATACAGAGAATATTAAATATGACTAATAAATTTACTAGAGAAGATGAATTAAATTGTGGTGCATGTGGATATAGTACATGTAGAGATAAAGCAATAGCTGTATTGCAAGGAATTGCAGAAGTAGATATGTGTTTACCATATCTTATTTCTAAAAAGACTAAATTAGTTGAACAATTGTCTGAAACATTAAAGGAGACAGAAAACTTAAAAGATGAATTAGAAGCAGTTATTGAGTCATCATATGATGGTTTTGTAGTTACAGATGGAAAGGGTAGAATATTGAAAACAAATTCAGCGTGGAGAAAAATGGTAGGTTATGAAACTAAAAAAGAAGAATCTGTTAAAGATATAGAAAGTAAAAATATTATATTTCCTTCAGCAACTTTATTAGTATTGAAAGAAAAAAGAAGAATATCTTTTATTCAGCACTCTCATAATGGGAAAGAGTACTTGGCAACAGCTACACCTATATTTGATAGTAATTCTTCGATAAAAATGGTAGTAACTAATATAAGAGATATAGATGAATTAAATAGATTAAGAGATCAAATAGAAGAAACTAGGAAGCTGCAAAAATATTATAAAGAGACTAAAAGTAGAACATATAACAAAGAATATCACAATGAAAATATTGTAGCTAACAGTATTGAATTTGGAGAAGTATTAAGTTTAGCAAGTAGTGTAGCAAAAGTTGATTCTACAGTTTTGATTTTAGGAGAGTCAGGTGTAGGAAAAGAGATTGTTGCAAATTTTATACATAATTTAAGTACAAGAAAGGATAAGCCTTTTATTAAAATTAATTGTGGTGCTATACCATACAATTTAATTGAATCTGAGTTGTTTGGATATGAAACAGGTGCTTTTACAGGAGCAAAAAAGAAAGGAAAACCAGGACTTATAGAGCTTGCACATGAAGGAACGCTATTTTTAGATGAAATAGGAGAGATTCCTTTAAATTTACAGGTTAAATTATTAAGAGTCATACAAGAAAGAAAGATTATGAGAATAGGAGGAATAAGAGAAAAGTATGTAGATGTAAGAATAATAGCAGCTACAAATAGAGATTTATATAGTATGGTGCAAAAAGGAGAGTTTAGAGCTGATTTATACTATAGATTGAATGTAGTTCCTATAGAAATACCTCCACTTAGAAAAAGAAAAACTGATATTCTTCCACTATGTTATCATTTTTTAGAGATATTTAATTCTAAATATAGATGCAGTAAAAGATTATCTAAAACTGTTGAAAGAATTCTTGAAGATTATAATTGGCCTGGGAATGTACGTGAGTTGGAAAATTTAATTGAAAGAGTAGTAGTTACTACACCAAGTGAAGTCATAGATGTTAAAGATTTACCTATGTTTTTATTAGAAAATACTAGTGATTATTGTAAGAAAGTAGATATAGAAGGGATAATACCTTTGAAGGAAGCTGTTGAATTAGTTGAAAAGAAATTGATTGAAAAAGCATATAGAAAATATAAATCTACTTATGAGATGGCAAAAGTATTAGGTGTTAATCAGTCAACGGTTGTAAGAAAGATACAGAAATATATAAAGAGTAATGCTTTAGAGCATGATTAAATGCAGTAATGCATTATAAAGAGCAGTAGACAGTTTACAGTAAACAGTCAAAAGTAGAAGTTATCAGTTAGAAGTCAATAGTTAGTAGTCGATAGATCTTCACCTGTCGGCTATTATCTATTGACTTTTTTTGTTCCCTGTTACCCGTCTTCTGTCATCTGTTCACCAATTCCAGTACCAAGTACCTAGCACCTAGTACCTATTTGGCATAAATTATGCATTTTATATTTAGCAAATAAAGGGGGGGTCAGATATGAGGTTTAATGATTTCTATCAGAATTTAAGGAAATCAGCTGAGGAAGCTATAAAAAACAAGAGAGAAAATGGGAAAATAAGAGCCGTACTAGGATATTCAATATGCAGTGTAAGTGTTGGTGCTAATGAAGTACTAAGATCAATGCAGGAAGTTTTAGTTGAAGCAGATATTGACAATGTAATATTAGAAACTACTGGCTGTATAGGACTTTGCTCTAAGGAACCATTATTAGATATATATATGCCAAATGGTGAGAGATACACTTATCAATTAGTAACGCCTTCGAAAGCTAGAGCTATAGTTATTTCTCATTCTCTTTATGGAGAACCAATGGAAGAATGGTTACTAAAAATGTAAGGGGGGATATATATGAATTTGCAGCAAATGGTATTAGAGATAATTGAGGAGCAAGGAAATGCAAAAGATAAGTTGATTGAGATACTACTTGAAATACAGTCAAGAACAGAAGGTAATTATGTACCGAAGGAAACTTTAAAAATAATCTCAGAATCGTTAGATATACCACTAAGTAGAGTTTATGGAGTAGCAACATTTTATTCAATGTTATCTATTAAAGAAAGGGGTAAGTATGTTATTCAGGTTTGTAATAGCGCACCATGTTATATTTCAGGTTCTTTTGATATTGTAAAAGTTTTTGAAGAAGTTTTAGGGATAAAAATGGGGGAAGTAACACAGGATGGGATGTTTTCATTAGAATATACAAGTTGTATAGGGGCGTGCAACTTAGCTCCAGCAGTAAAGATAAATGATAAAGTATATGGAAATTTAGATAAAAGTAAGATAATCCAAATATTAGATTCATTAAGAAAGGAGGGGAAGTAATGGTAAATTTGATTTCTAGGTTATGTGGCAAACTAGACCCTTTATCAATAGGGGATTATAAAGAAAATGGCGGCTTTAAGAGTTTAGAAAAAGTTTTATTTAAAATGAAGCCAATAGATGTTATTGATGAGATAAAGAAGTCGAATTTGAAAGGAAGAGGTGGCGCTGCATTTCCAACAGGACTGAAATGGCAGTTTGTATTTATGGAAGAAAGTGATGAGAAATATGTGATATGTAATGCAGATGAAGGAGAACCAGGAACTTTTAAAGATAAGATATTATTAGATGGTTGTCCACTTCAGATAATAGAGGGTATGATTATAGCTGGTTACGCAGTAGGTGCTAAAAAAGGATTTGTTTATATAAGAGGTGAGTATCCAAGATCAAGAGAAATACTGATCGAAGCAGTTGATAGACTGAGAAAAGAAGGTTACCTAGGCCACAATATCTTGGGTAGTGATTTTAGTTTCGATATCGAAATCAGATCAGGAGCTGGAGCATATGTATGTGGTGAAGAAACTGCATTAATAGAGTCTATTGAAGGTAGTCCTGGAAGGTCTAGATTTAAACCTCCATATCCTCCTAATAAAGGTTTATGGGGAAAGCCAACTCTTGTAAATAATGTTGAAACGCTTGCTAATATTCCAGTTATTTTAGAAATAGGAGCTGAAAATTATAAAAAATATGGAACAGAATCAAGTAGTGGAACTAAGCTTATTTCTGTATCTGGCAGTGTAGTAAATAAGGGAGTTTACGAGGTAGAATTTGGCATTACTTTAAAAGAGATTATATATGATATTTGTGGTGGACTTATAAAGGATAGGAAGTTGAAATTTGTACAATTGGGTGGCTCTTCAGGTGCCTGTATACCTGCTTATATGTTAGATTTAAGACTTGATTTTGACGAATTGAGAAAACATGGTATAGGATTAGGATCTGGAGCAATCTTAGTTGTGGATGATAATACATGTGTAGTTGATTTTGTAAAGGTAACTTCTCAATTTTTCCAACATGAGTCATGTGGTAAATGTACACCATGTAGAGAAGGTAACTATCATGTAGTTAGGATGCTAAAAAAAATAACAGAAGGAAAAGGTAATGAAAGAGATTTCGAATTATTAAAAAATATTTCGTATGTTATGGAGCAGTGTTCGTTATGTGGATTAGGTCAAGCAGCTCCAACTGCTTTGATAACTACGATGAAATATTTTAAAGAAGAATATGAAGAGCATTTAAAAGGATATTGTAGAGCAGGTAAATGCACCTTTAAAGGAGGTGTTTTAGATGACTAAAGCGAAAATTTTCATAGATGGCAAGGAAATAATAGTAGAAGAAGGTACAACAATACTTGAAGCTGCAAAAAAGATAAATATTAATATTCCTACTCTTTGCTATCATCCAGACCAAAAAATAAAGGGGATTTGCAGAATTTGTATAGTTGAAATTGAGGGCCAAAAGAGTTTTTCAGCTTCATGTTGTACACCAGTTAGAGATGGCATGAAAATAAGAACAAATACAAGAAGAGTTAGAGAAGCAAGAAAAAGTATAATGGAATTAATCTTAGCAAGACATGATAGTGATTGTTTGACATGTGTAAGAAATGGAAATTGTGAATTACAAAAACTAAGTGAAGAACTAAATATAAAAGAAATAAAATATGATAGGATAGCAGAAAATCTACCACTTGATGAATCTAATCCTTCAATAGTTAGAAATTCTAATAAATGTATTAAATGTGGAAGATGTATAGAAGTATGTCATGATGTACAGGGGGTTGGCGCAATAGATGCTATTAATAGAAGTAGTGACTTGAAAATTTTACCTGGATTATATGAAAAATTAAGTGATGTTGCATGTGTATATTGTGGCCAATGTATTAATGTTTGTCCAGTAGGTGCTATATATGAGAAAGACGATATTGAAAGAGTATGGAATGTATTAGAAGATAAAAGCAAACATGTAGTTGTGCAAATGGCACCTGCAGTTAGGGTATCATTAGGAGAAATATTTGGATTTAAGCCAGGTAGCATAGTTACAGGGAAAATAGTAGCTTTCTTAAAGGCTATAGGATTCGATAGAGTTTTTGATACAAACTTTACAGCTGACTTGACAATAGTAGAGGAAGGGAATGAACTACTCCATAGGATAAAAAATGGCGGCAAACTCCCTATGATAACATCGTGTAGTCCAGGTTGGATAAGGTATATAGAGTTTTTCTATCCTGAGTTATTAGGGCATGTTTCTACGTGCAAATCGCCACAGCAAATGTTCGGGGCTTTAGCTAAAACATATTATGCTCAGAAATTTGGAATAAATCCGAAAGATATAGTTGTAGTATCTATTATGCCATGTACTGCTAAAAAAGCAGAGATAGTTAGAGAAGGAATGTATAGTTCAGGCTATCAAGATGTGGATATTGTTTTAACAACTAGAGAATTAGGTAAAATGATTAAAGAATCAAGAATACAGCTAGAGGATTTAGAAGAGGTAGAATTTGATAAACCGTTTGGAATTGCAACAGGAGCAGGTGCTATATTTGGAGCTACCGGTGGGGTAATGGAGGCTGCGCTTAGAACAGTATATGAGAAGATGACAGGTAAAGAGCTAGAGAAAGTAGAATTTACTGCTTTAAGAGGTATAGATGAATATAAAGAAGCGAAAGTACAAATAGATAATGTAAAAGTAAAAGTAGCAGTAGTTAATGGTCTTAAAAACGCTAGAATGATTCTTGACAAGATTAAAGAAGAGAAAACAGACTATCATTTTATTGAAGTAATGTGTTGTCCTGGTGGTTGTATAGGTGGTGGTGGTCAGCCTATACCAAATACAAATGAGATTAAGAAGAAGAGAATAGAAGCTATATATAATGTGGATATTTCATATGCTATAAGAAAATCTCATTTAAACCCTGTGGTAAATGTACTTTATGAAGAATTTTTAAAAGAGCCTTTAGGGCATAAGTCTCATCAATTACTTCATACTCATTATATTAATAGAAAAAATTAAATATATATCATTAGTCAAGCCTCCTTGCACATAAAATTAATAATGGAGTGTTAGGGGGCTTGTCTATGAAAAGTGGAAAATGGATAACTTTATCTTTTATATACATTGGAACGGTTATAGGTGCAGGTTTTGCATCAGGTCAAGAGATAATAAAATTTTTTGGAGTATTTGGTATTAAAGGTTTATTGGGAATTATTGTTTCAGGAATATTGTTTTGTATTATAGGGATTATTATTTTAGTTTCTGTATATAAAAATGATTTAAGTGGTTATCAGGAATTTTTAATTTCAATATTTGGAGATAAATTAAGTACAATATTAGAAGCTTTAATATTATTTTTCTTATTTGGTGGATATTGTGTTATGTTAGCGGGTAGTGGTGCTATCTTTTTGGAACAGTTTCATTTACCTTATAATATTGGTATATTTATTATGGGAATAGCAACACTTATAACTTTTTTATTTAGTATTAAAGGTATTTCAGTAGTGAACGAAATAATAGTTCCGTTATTATTAGTAGGTATTACTATATTAAGCATACTTGTGATTTCAAAAGAAGGTTTAGTTTTTAGTAATTATAATGGAGCTGAGATTTCAATAACTGGCAATTGGTTAACCTCATCGATACTTTATGTAAGTTATAATTGTATACCTGTTTTAGTTGTGATGAGTACTTTGTCATCTATAATACCTAATAAAGTAGAAGCTATTAAAGGAGGGTTATTTGGCGGATTAGGTCTTGGAATATTATCAGCGTTTATACTTGTTCCATTACTAATACTCTATACAGATGTTTTTGGTCTTGAAATTCCTATGTTAAAAATGGCTGAATACTTGGGTAAAAACGGTAAAACAATTTATAGTTTGATATTGTGGTGTGCAATGTTTACTACAGCGATTGCGAATGGTTTTGGTTGTATAAGAAGGGTATCAAAAATTACTATGATAGATGAAAGATTATTTTCAATATTTTTTGTATTTTTAACAATACCTATGGCAAAGGTTGGTTTTTCAAAATTAATATCAATATTATATCCATTATATGGCATAATTGGAGTTCCTATTTTAGTTTCAATTATTTTAAGCTTTATACTTAAAAAGATTTAGAAGTTTAAACAGAAGGATTTTACCTAAGAAAAAAGAATAATAAACTATAGGCTAAATAGCTTTACTGAAGGAGTTGGAGATTTTGAGAGGTAGTAGATCAAAGAGACATAATAAAAGATTGCAATTCTTTATATTGTTATTTTTCTTACTTATACTAATTGCTTCTAGCAGGATGTTTAATATAGGTAAATTATTAAATAATAGTGAAAAAACTTTACAGAGCATATCTAACATAAATGTAGATATGAATAAATATTCTGGAGTTAAAATTTATGACGATAAAATTTTGATTGCAAATTCAAATAAAATTATTTCATTATATTATAACGGGAGTATAGCATGGAAAAAAGATATAAGGACTGTAAATCCAATTATACGATTTGGTAAGCAAAATATATATATATTAGACACTCTAAATGGACAAGTTACTGCTTTAAATTTAAAGGGTGAGGAAATTTGGCGTTATGATTTTAAAAAATCGATTAAAGATATTGTTGAAAAGAAAGATTGTTTGATAATATTTACAAAGGCTGGAGAAAGTAAGGATCAAATAAATATATTTGATTTAAAAGGAGATTTAGTTGGAAATATTATCTTGGAGCAAGGGGTAGCTTTAGATTGTGATATTTCAAATGATAAGAAGAAAGTACTTATTAATGCTTTAGATTTAAGTGATGAAAAGATAAAAAGTAAAGTAGCATTATATTCTATAAATGGTTATGAGATTTGGGGGCAAAATATTGAAAATGATATAATTGCTAAAATTAATTTTATTGGAGATAAAATACTATCAGTTACGCAAAGCGACATTAGGCTATTAAACAGTAAGCAAAAGCTGCTTTGGGATAGAAATATTAATGGAGAAATATTAGACTTGATGATTGATACTAATAATAAGCAAATTATTTTGCTATATGCTGGAGATAAAAGATACTTAGAGACTGTTAGTATAAACGGTAGGACTAAAATGAAAAAAGAAGTTGATAAAAGTGTTAAAAAGATATACACAAAAGATGGCAGTATTTATTTAGTCGGTGAAAAAAAGATATATGGAATAAGTAAAGATGTATTTTTAAACTATAATACTAGCGAAAAGATAAAAACGATAGGTATTTTAAGAGATAAATTAATTGTTATTACGAATAAAAACATAAAAATTATGAAGCTAGTTAGTTTGAAGAGTAATTAGGAGCTGATTTTTATGAATTGGGTAGATTATGTTGTCATTGTTATACTTTTAGTAAATGGGCTAGGAGGATTAAGTAAAGGTCTTATAATAACATTGTTTAACTTGGTTGGGTTTATTTTATCCTTATACATAGCTAAATTATATTATCCTGTACTTGCGAATTTTATAAAAAATAATCCAAATTTTATTTATACTATAAAAAAATATGTTACAACGAGAGTAGAAATTATAATAAATAAGATAGGGAATTCTGGTAGTATAGGTGATTTTTTTGAAATACTTAAATTACCAAATAAATTAGGTGAAAAAATGATAAATGATCCGAATGTTAATTCCTATATGAACAATACAATAAATACAGCTGGAGATATGATATCTACTAAATTGACAGGACTTTTTGTAGATATAATAAGTATAATAATAGTTTTTCTGGTTGCTAAATTCATATTATATGTAGTAGTTAGTATTCTTGACAATATAGCACAATTACCAGTTTTAAGGCAAATAAACAAATCAGCAGGGTTAATTTTTGGCCTTATAAAAGGAATTTTTATAATATACATTTTGTTTGCTATTATTACTCCTGTTGTTACAATGTTTCCAGATGGAGCTATAGCAAAAGGTATTTATGATTCAACTATAGGATACTATTTGTATAGCAATAATTTAATAATCAATTATCTTAAAGGATATGGATTATTTAAATAAGCATGGCTTTTGCCATGCTTATTCTACGTAAATTTCAACTTTTTCTCCATTACTTTCATTTGTTACATCTACTATTTTTCCTTGCGCTCCACTTTTAATTATTTGTATAATTTCTTCTAAATTGATGTTTTCTAGGTCTGAATTTTTAAGTTCGGGTGAAAATTTTGTTGCAAATTTTAGACCTACATCAACTAAAGCGATAGGTATATTTACATTAACCTTAGTTTTATCATCTGGGTCATATACTCTTATTTTTATCCATTTTGCGTTAGATGTGTTAAATTCTTTATCTTTTTCTTCTATTGCGTTTAACAATTCTAATCCTTCTTCATGTGTTATTTTCCCTTCTTCAATCATTTTAAGGATTTGTAATTTCTCTTCTTTAAAATTTGACATAATATTTTCCCCCTATTCAAAATTAATTTTTAAAAATTTTCACTTTATTCCTTTAGCAGTTTTACAGCTTCTTCGGCAGTTATTTCTCCTGTACTAAGTTTAGCTAGAATTTCTTTTCTATCAATTTTTGGAGTATATTTTGGACTATATCCTAAAGCTTCTATAACGTTTTCAAGTTTATTTCTTACTGTTGGGTACGATATTCCTAATTCTTTTTCGATTTCTTTAATATTTCCTCTGTTCTTAATAAAAACTTCAACAAAATACTTTTGTTCATCATTTAACTTACAAAATTTACATAAAGAAAATTTACTTTCTATAGTTGTATTACAGTAATCGCAATGGAGTTTTGTTACGTTAAGTTCATTGCTACAAACGGGACATTTTCCGATTACTTCTTTTTTCATTAGCTATCCTCCTTCTATGATTTTTTCTTTTATCTTTTTTACATTTGTTTTTTTGAATATTTATTATAACATAATAAATATTGGTAGTTATTTTTCTGATGCAATTTTTCCTCCATAAAGTTTTGGGAATATTTTTTTATCAAGTTTATAATTAAAATAAACTATTGTAGCACTAACTACACCTATTCCTCCTAAGACTGTGAAAGCAGTTGCATATGAAAATGTATCTATTAACCAACCCATAATAACACGTCCTCCAATTCCACCTATGAAATATCCAATGTTACGATAACTATTGATTCTTCCACGATGTGAAGCTGGAACTCTTCTACTTATATATGGCGAGGATCCTAACATATTAATTATTTCTCCTATAGTAAATGCAAACATCATTACAAAAAACACCCAATACACTACTGCATTTCTAATTATTAAGAAACTTAATGAATAAAGAAGTAATCCAATAATAATCTTTGGCAGCTCATTTAATTTTTCTAATAATCGAGTCATTACTGGTGTGAATAAAATAACTATTAATCCATTAAAACTTGCTAGTAAGCCAAAGTATTGAGCTCCTTTATCTAAGAATATAGTTTCCATATAAAGAGGTAATGTAAATGACCATTGATCATAGATAAATGCTGCGAGCATAAAAACAAGTAACTGAATTAATATTGATTTGCGTTCTTTTAAAATATCAAAGGATGAAACATCATCACCAGCATGGTCTTCATATTCATTTTTCTCATTATCTTTTAAATCATCAGTTTTCAGAACATTTACAAACAAAATAATTAATATAGTTGAAGATAATGTTGTTAATCCATCAATTATAAATGCTAAACTTAAATACTTTTCAAATAGTAATCCTCCTACAGCAGCTCCTATAATAAAACCTAAGTTATGCCCAAGATATGATAATGAGTATACCTTTTCTCTTTCTTGTGGTTTTGTAGCATCAGCAATTAATGCTTCAAAAGCAGGACCCTCCATATTTGCAAATAATCCTGCAAGCACAAATAGTACTGTCATTAAGTTACTTGGTTCTATGAATGCACAAGATATAAAGAATACAACACTTAAAAAATCAAATATTATAATTATTTTCTTACGGTCATACTTGTCAGCTAACTTACCACCTAATACAGTTGCAGGTAAATATAGTATTCCTATACTTAACGATATTATAGCTATTGTAGATGCTGAATAACCTATCTTACGGCTTAGTATAAGTGTAAGTAGGGGCCATATAAATGCGCCCATATTCGTAATTATTCTTGCGAAAAAAATTACATATGCAGACTTTGATAATCCACTATATTGTGAAAATATACTTACTAATTTTTTATACATAAAAACGCTCCTTTTTTGTTTTTATGTCCTACAAAGTAATTATTTTGATTTTACTCCCACTTTTTTCATCTTCAACATCTACTAAATTAAAAGGTTCATGCATTCTCAGGACTTTAAATATTTCAT
Source organism: Caloranaerobacter sp. TR13 (assembly GCF_001316435.1). Lineage (NCBI taxonomy): Bacteria > Bacillati > Bacillota > Tissierellia > Tissierellales > Thermohalobacteraceae > Caloranaerobacter > Caloranaerobacter sp. TR13. The sequence continues at coordinate 15,029 of NZ_JXLL01000017.1, read as the reverse complement.
TTAAGTCTATATCTTTTAAGGCTTTTATGTGTTTCAAAGTATCATCATCTAAATGTTTTGAGTATTTAGAAGTAATGGTAATAAGTTTTAATCCTATATTAACTAATAATTCAATCATCCAAAAAGGTATTGCAGGTATTTTAATTTTATGCTCTGATTCGTCTATAATAGTGATTTTTATTTTTGAAGCTCTTTTTTTAGGTTTATTATTATCAGGTTGTAAATTCTTTAATAAATAAATAGCTTTTTTTGCACTAATTTCTTTTCTTTCTAACATTGTTAGTATCTTTTGGATGCTATCTTTCAAAGAGAAGCCCCCTTGTTTAATATATTTTTAAAAACAAATTAAAATAATTTATTTTTAATAAGAATAAAATAAATTATTTTAATTTCTAATTATATATTATTACTATATTTAATAAAAGTCAATATAAATATTAAAAAAATTAAACCAACAATTAAAAAAATTAATATAGAAAGTCGAAAGTGGATAGTTAATAGTCGATAGACTAGCAATTGTTGACTAATAATTATCGACTATTAACTGTCGAATAGTGAATTGCCAGAAGTAAGCCACGAATAACCAGTAATTAATTTTAATTTTTCATTTTCAATTTTTAATTTTTAACTTTTTATCCCTGTCCTCTGTCCTCTATTCTCTATTCACTAACTCCAGTACCTAGTACCCAGTACCAAGTAGTACCCAGTACCCAGTATCAAGTATCCAAAACTATAGATAAACTTTATAATAAGACTTATTAATATAGATAATATCTATAGAACCTTTATTATGTTGAATGTTATAGTTAAATAAAACTATAATATAATTAAAGTTTTAGGCGTATGTAAGCTTTGTAAAACAGGAGGGTATTAAAATGAAAAAGGAAGTTGATGCAAGAGGTAAGGCTTGTCCTAAGCCTGTAATAATGACTAAAAAAGCATTAGACGAGATAGAATCCGGAGTTGTTATTACTATTGTAGATAATGAGATTGCTAAAGAAAATGTATCTAAACTTGTTAAGAGTATGAACTATAATTTTAAAGTAGAGAAGACTAAAGATAATGATTTTATAATTCATATTACTAAGGGAGAAGCTGTAGAAGCTAAAAGAAATACTTGTCAGCCAAATATATTTAAAGATATGACTGTAGTTTTTAGTTCTGATAAAATGGGTAAAGGTTCTGATGAATTAGGCAAAATATTGATGAAAGGATTTATATATACATTGACTGAATCGATTCCATATCCATCGACTTTACTTTTCTTAAATAGTGGAGTAAAATTAACTACTGAGGGGTCAGAAGTAATAGATGATTTAAAGAAATTGGAGGAGCAGGGAGTAGAGATATTATCTTGTGGAACTTGTTTAGATTATTATGATTTGAAGGATAAGTTAAAAGTAGGGGAAGTTACAAATATGTATACTATATTGGAAAACATGAAGAATGCAGCAAATACTATAGTACTATAGAAGGATGATTTAGTATGATCAAAGAAGAATTTTGTGTTGCAGTATTTAATTCAACTAATCATGCAATACAGGGAGAAAGAATTTTAAAAGATAGAAATATAAAAATTAAAGTTATACCAACTCCTAGAGAGATAACTGCAAGCTGTGGTTTATCTATCAGGTTTGATAAAAATTTTTTAGAAGAAGTATTGTCATGTATTCAAAGTACATCACTTAATATAAAGGGAATATATGAAATTATGAGAGAAAACGGCAAAAGGATAGTAAGTAAGGTATATTAAAATACAAAAAATATTCTTTTGTTTTTAAAAACAAAAAAATATAATATAATATATTTAGAGCTACTTCATAAAAGAGGTAGCTTTATTTAGTTCTTAAAAGGAGAGATATTTATGCCTATGAAGCTTAATGTAGGAGATATTGTACAATTGAAAAAAGTACATCCTTGTGGAGGAGATAAATGGGAAATTATGAGGACGGGAATAGATTTTAGAATTAAATGCCTTGAATGTAATAGGCAGATATGGCTACCAAGAAAAAAATTAGAAAAGAGAATTAAGAAAATTATTAGTCAAGTTGAACAAAATAATGAGTAGAAGATATATATTAAAAAAAATTAATAAAATTAAACACTGGAAAATTCATTATTTGTCAAAATGTGAAGTAATTGAAATAGACAATATTAGATAAATATAGTAAACTAAATATAGAGAGAAAAAGGAAAACGTTTTACTTTGTAAATTATGAAGATTTGGAGGTGCTTACTATGGCATTGAATTATGCAAAGCGCATGGAAAATATTAAAGCTTCTGAGATACGTGAACTATTAAAGCTTACAGAGAAACCAGAAATTATTTCATTTGCGGGTGGATTACCTGCACCAGAATTGTTTCCTGTTGAAGAAATGAAGGAAATAACGAGAGAAGTTTTAGAAGAAGAAGGAGAAAAAGTATTACAGTACGGAACAACGGAAGGATATACTCCTCTTAGAAAGAAAATAGCAGAAAGAATGGCTAAAGTAGGTGTTAACGTAACTTATGAAAATATTCTTATAACTAGTGGTTCGCAACAAGGTCTTGATTTTACAGGAAAGATATTTTTAGACCCTGATGATGTAGTAATTTGTGAGAGTCCAAGTTATCTTGGAGCAATAAATGCTTTTAAAGCTTATCAGTGCAAATTTGCAGAAGTACCTACTGATGATGATGGTATGATAATAGAAGAATTAGAGAAGATTTTAGAAAAAACAGAAAGAGCAAAATTCATATATGTAATTCCTGATTTCCAAAACCCATCAGGAAGAACTTGGTCTATAGAAAGAAGAAAGAGACTAATTGAAGTTGCAAATAAATACAATTTACCTATTATAGAAGATAATCCTTATGGTGAGTTAAGATTTGAAGGAGAAAGACCACCAGCAATTAAACATTTTGATACAGAAGGAAGAGTTATATTCTTAGGTACATTCTCTAAGACTTTCTGTCCTGGATTAAGATTAGGTTGGACTTGTGCTGATACTGAAGTTTTGCAAAAATATATTTTAGTTAAACAAGGTGCAGACCTGCAAACTAGTACTATAGCTCAAAGAGAGTTAAATAAGTTTTTAGAAAAATATGATTTAGATGAGTACATTAATAAGATTAAAGAAGTATATAAGAGAAGAAGAGATTTAATGCTAAATACTATGAAAGAAGAATTCCCTGAAGGAATTAAATATACTTATCCAGAGGGTGGATTATTTACTTGGGTTGAATTACCAGAGCACATTAATACTAGAGAACTTTTAGAAAAAGCTGTTGAAAAGAATGTTGCATTTGTACCAGGTGGTTCATTCTTCCCTAACGGTGGTCATGAAAATACAATGAGACTTAATTATTCAAATATGGATGAAGAAAGAATAGTAATAGGAATTAAGAGATTGGCAGAGGCGATAAAGGAAATGCTTTAATATAAAAGGTCCCTTTTTAAGGGGCCTTTAGTTTATTGATCTAGTTAATATAAAAACTTTTAAAAATTGTTGTAATATGCCCTTTTTAGTGATATAATACTGGAATGTAGTTGACCTTGCCCTATTTGATAGGGCCGTAAGTCCAAAAGGGAGGTGAAAGTGATGAGAAAATACGAAGCTATGTTTATTCTTGTCCCAGATCTAGAGCAGGAAGTTAGAAACAGCATAATCGAAAAATTTAAAGGTATCATCGAGCAAAATGGTACTGTTGAAAAGATTGATGAGTGGGGCGTAAAAAGACTTGCATATGAAATCAAGCATTACGCTGAAGGATATTATGTTGTTATTAACTTCCAAGGTGAGTCAAGTGTAGTAAACGAGCTTGACAGAATTTCTAAGATAACTGAGCAAGTTATCAGACATATGATTGTAAAGGAAGATGAGTAAAGGTGGTGAACTAATGAATTGTGTTTTATTAATTGGTAGATTGACAAGAGACCCGGAATTGAGGTTTCTACCTGAAAATGGAAGAGCAGTTGCCACCTTTAATATAGCAGTTGATAGACCTTTTACTAATATAAAAGGAGAAAGAGAAACAGATTTCTTTAAAATCGTAGTTTGGGGTAGACAAGCTGAAAATTGTGCTAACTATCTAGGAAAAGGCAGACTTGTAGGAATTCAAGGTCGTATACAGACTAGATCATATGAAACTCCACAAGGAGAAAAGAGATATGTTACAGAAATAGTAGCAGATAGAGTACAATTCCTAGATTGGGGAGACAATAAAACTGGTAGAGAAAATATGAGTATGAGGACAGATGATTTGATAGCAGCAGATGGGTTTCAACCAGTAGATGATGACGAAATTCCATTCTAGAAGGAGGGACAAGAGTGGCTAGAAGAAATAGGAAAAAAAGAGTATGTAGTTTCTGTGCTGATAAAGTTGAGAAGATAGATTACAAAGATGTTAATAGACTTAAAAAGTATATGACTGAAAGAGGTAAAATACTTCCAAGAAGAATCACAGGAAACTGCGCAAGACATCAGAGACAATTGACAAGAGCGATAAAGAGAGCAAGAAATATAGCTCTATTACCATATACTGTAGAATAATATTAGAGAAGTGGGCGACCACTTCTCTTTTTTCATTTGACATAATAAACTCTACTATGTAGAATTTTATTAAGGTTACAGTTAGAAATTGTTGGAATAGTTCATTATTTATGCAAATCTGCTATAATGTATATGGGGGGCGTAAAATATGGGTTTTAAAGATGATAAGATAGATATAACGAAAAATATAAAAGTTATTGAGTGGCTTAAAAGTGAACTTTTGACAGCTGTAGCATCGCTCTTTGAGTTGTTTGTTAAAGGGATAAAAAATAGTCAGGAAGCTTTATTAGATGCTTTAGCTAATATTATTTTGGTAACATATTTGCTTGGAAAAAGATTGGGTTTTAGTTTTGAAAGTATAGATTCCAAAATTGAAAATAAAATTAAATTAGGGATAATAGAAGAACATAAAATAGAAAAGTGGTATGGTGATTTGAGTAAATTAAGAGAATACTTAAATAGATCAAGAAAATAATAGAGGTGATTTTTTTGAACTTAAATGATAAAACTAAAGCGATAGCAGAAGCGGGAATGATTACAGCTTTAACGATTATTTTAGCTTTAATAGGGATTAATATATTTTCTATAGTAATATTATTATATCCTGTCCCTTTTATAATATTGGGATTCAGGAGAAACTTACGATATAGTATATTGTCGATTATAGTATCAAGTTTTGTATTGGGTATATTGATAGATTTACTTACTGGAATATTTATGCTGTTATTATTTGGACCTTTGTCTATAGCATTTGTTTATTTACTTAATAAAAAGGAGAAGTCATACAAGGTTTTAATTGTTACTACATTAGTATTTTTCGGTTCGATTTTAACTGTTATATTGTTATCAGGATATATATTTGGAATAAGTTTCGTTGAACATATGGAGCTTTCTCTTAATAGAGCATTTGAAGTTCAGTTAGAGATGATAAAAAATATGAGTTTAACCAACTATGAAATGTCAAAAATTAAAAGTATGATGGATATGATTATAGATTATATGATTGCTATATTACCTGCATCTTTAATTATTTTTTCAGGATTCATAGCATATCTTAATTACTTAATATCAGGAGCTGTATTAAGAAAGATTGGTAATAGAGATATACATGTACCGCGATTTAAATATTTTAAAATGCCTAGCAATGCAATATTGGGTATTTTAGTAATATTTATATCTACTTGGCTTATTAAGTATTTTAAAATGTTCTATTATCAGACGATATTTCTAAATGTAATGATTATTGTTCTATTTATTCTTTTCATACAAGGGCTTGCGGTTTTAGTATTTTATTTAGACAAAAGAAAAACTAATAAATTCATAAAGGCGATAATATTAGTATTATCAGTGATGTATATTCCTATGTGGCTGCTTATTTCTTTTATTGGTTTTGTAGATTCGCTTATTAATTTTAGGAAAGTTAAAGTTTCCTAATTTTTTAGGAGGATAAAATGGGAAAGGGGAAGAATATCTTTAGATTTTTAGTACCAGACACTAAAATTTATCTATGGATAATAGGGATACTTATAGGAATTATAGCTTTTTATGAACCTGTAATTGCAGGTATTGGGGTAATAGTTTTGTTCTATTTAATTTATTATCATTGGAGAAATGTTCACTTAAAAAAGGTTGAGTGGACTAAATATATAGAAAGTCTTACAGAAGATTTTGATACTGCTACAAAGCATGCGATTTTAAATTTACCAATTCCTTTAGCAATGGTTGAAATAGATGGAAGGATAACTTGGTATAATCCTAAATTCATGGAAATGATCGATAGAGAAGATATACTTGAAACTAGGATAAACGATATAATTCCAGGATTTAATGTAGACGATATAATGAATAATGAAAAAGATATGGTAATTGAGGCAACAATTAAAGATAGACATTATAAAGTGTTGTATAATATAGTAAAAAAGGAGAACAAAAATAAAAACGAAAAAGGCTATATAATAATGTTATATTGGATAGATGTAACTAATTTTACTATATTGAAAGACAAATATAATGATGAAAAAATTAATGTATGTTTAGTACAGGTTGATAATTATAATGAAGTTATAAAAAGTACTGAAGAGACTTCAAGACCAATAGTTATTGCAGAAATAGATAGAAGATTAAATATTTTTGCATCAAGAATAAATGGACTTATAAGAAAATATGAAAGTGACAAATACCTGATAATTTTTGAGCATAAGTATTTGCAAAATTTAGAAACAAAAAAATTTGACATACTTGATGATATAAGAGAAATAAGTGCAGGTAATAAAATACCAGTTACTTTAAGTATGGGTGTAGGTGTAAATGGGAAAAATCCTGCTCAGCTCTATGAATTTGCAAGAGCAGCCATAGATATTGCGTTAGGAAGAGGTGGAGACCAAGCAGTTGTTAAAAAGATAGACAAACTTGAATTTTATGGAGGTAAGAGTAAAGCGGTTGAGAAAAGAACTAAAGTAAAGGCAAGAGTTATTTCTCATGCTTTAAGACAGCTTATAGACCAATCAGATAGAGTATTTATTATGGGGCATAAGATAGCTGATATGGATAGTTTTGGTGCTTCGTTAGGTATATTTAGAGCTGTTAAGAATAGAGGGAAAGATGGATATATCGTATTAAGTGGAGTTAATCCTTCAATAAAGAATATTTATAATAAAATAAAGCAAGATCATCCTCAGTATTTAAAACACATAATTACTCCTGAGGAGGCTGTAGCTAAGGCAGACAAGTCTTCTTTGTGCATTGTTGTAGATATTCATAGACCAAGCTATACAGAAGCCCCAGAACTATTAGATATAGTTGATAAGGTGGTTTTGATTGATCACCATAGGAGAGGTGCAGAATTTATAGAAGAGCCTGTTCTTATGTATTTGGAGCCTTATGCTTCGTCGACGTGTGAATTAGTTACAGAAATACTTTATTACATGGGAGACAAAATTGAGATAGAAAAATTTGAAGCAGAAGCTATGTTAGCTGGCATAGCAGTAGATACAAAGCATTTTACTTTTAAAACTGGAGTAAGGACTTTTGAGGCAGCTTCTTTCTTGAGGAGAGCTGGTGCAGATACTACGTCAGTAAGAAAATTATTTCAGGATGATTTATATACGTTTATTTTAAGAGCAGAAGTTGTAAAGAAAGCTGAGATAATAGATGGTATTATTGCAATATCAACATTAGAGGAAATTAATGATGATTCAGTATTGATTGCTGCGCAATCAGCAGATGATTTGTTGAATATTAGTGGTATAAAAGCTTCGTTTGTATTAGTGATAAATGATGATAAAATACATATAAGTGGCAGATCGTTAGGTGATATTAATGTTCAGTTGATTCTTGAAAAATTAGGAGGAGGAGGTCATCTGACGGCGGCTGGCGCGCAGTTGGATGGAACTGATTTACACTATGCAAAAGAAAGATTGAAAGAAGCGATAAGAGAATATATTAAGGAAGGTGAAGAGTAATGAAGGTAATATTATTAAAAGATGTTAAGGGACTTGGTAAAAAAGGTAGTGTTGTTAATGTAAAAGATGGCTATGCGAGGAATTTTCTTTTACCGAGAGGAGTTGCTAAAGAAGCAACTGAAGGTAATTTAAAGGTATTAAAAGAACAGGAAGCAGCTAGAGAGATTAAACGAAAAGAGGAATTAGAAAGAGCTAAAAAATTAGCTGAAAAGATATCTAGTATTAGTGTTAAAATCCAAGGTAAAGCTGGGACGAATGGCAAGCTATTTGGTTCTATTACAAGCAAAGACATTGCTAATGCATTAAATAAACAGCATAAAATAAAGGTTGATAAAAAGAAAATTATGTTAGAAGACAATATAAAAACTCTTGGTGTGACTTTTGTTGATATTAAAGTATATCCATCTGTTGTAGCAAAGCTTAAGGTTGAGGTATCTGAAAATTAGTGGATTTTGTTGTATCAGCACTTTTTAAGGAATTGCCTTAAAAAGTGCTGAAAGTTTATATTAGGAGGTGAGCTCTATGGCTGATAATATAAAAACTATTGGGAAAGTACCTCCACATAGTATTGAAGCTGAACAGTCTGTTTTAGGATCAATGATATTAGACAAAGATTCGATAATTACTGCTATTGAAATATTAAGGCCAGATGATTTTTATAAAGAAGCTCATAAAGAAATATATGAAGCTATACTAGCGCTTAATGACAAAAATGAACCTGTTGATTTGATAACTTTATCTGAAGAATTGAAAAAGAGAGGTACTTTAGAAGCGATTGGTGGAATGACCTATTTAGCTGATTTATCAGAAGGCATATCTACAACTGCTAATATAAAGCATTATTGTGAGATAGTAGAAGAGAAATCGATTTTAAGGAAATTGATTAAAGCCTCTGATGAGATAATGTCCAAGGGATATGAAGCTGATGAAGAAATAAGTAATATAATCGATTTGGCGGAAAAGAAGATATTTGACATTACACAAAGAAAAAGTCATGAAGGATTTACACCGATTAAAAGTATTCTGTTAGACAGTCTTAATAAAATTGAAGAAATGTTTGAAAATAAAGGTGGTATAACAGGCTTATCTACAGGATTTCTTGATATAGATAATAAAACATCTGGTTTACAAAAATCAGACTTAATATTAGTTGCTGCTAGACCATCAATGGGAAAAACTGCTTTTGCATTAAATGTTGCATTAAATAGTGCATTAAAAAGTAATGCATCTGTTGCGATATTTAGTTTAGAGATGTCAAAAGAGCAATTAGTACAGCGTATGTTAAGTATTGAGTCACATGTAGAGATACAAAAAATTAGAAATGGGCAGTTGAGTGAAGATGAGTGGATGAGATTAGTAAGAGCGATGGGTCCTTTGTCTCAGGCTAAAATATATATTGATGATACGCCTGGAATTACACTAAGTGAAATGAAGGCGAAATGTAGAAGATTAAAAATAGAAAATGGATTAGACTTGATACTTATTGACTATTTGCAGTTAATGCAGGGAGATGGAAAAACTGAGAATAGACAACAAGAGATATCTGCTATATCGAGAGGCTTAAAAGGTTTGGCAAGAGAAATGGACTGTCCAGTAGTTGCTTTATCTCAGCTTTCACGTGCGCCTGAGTTAAGGTCTGACCATAGGCCTATTTTATCGGATTTAAGAGAATCTGGTGCAATAGAGCAGGATGCAGACGTAGTAATGCTTTTATATAGAGATGAATATTATCATCCAGATACAGATAAAAAGAATATTGGTGAGGTAATAATAGCAAAGCAGCGTAATGGTCCTACAGGTACAGTTGAATTAGTTTGGATGGGACAGTTTACTAAGTTTTTGAATTTAGAGAAGTATAGACAATAAATTATTTTATAACGAGGGTTTAGGCCCTCGTTTTTCATTTTTTGTCTGTATAATTTTAAATTGAAGGTTTTAACTTGGCTTGTTAATGAAAATTTGTTTATAAAAAAGGTATTCTGGGTAATTAAAATTTAGAAATAAAATTTAGGAGGTATTTTAATGCACAATAAGCAAATATTAGATGTAAAAGACAAAATTAAATGGATTGGCGTTTTAGATCCTGGATTAGTTACATTTGATGTTGTTATGGAGACAAAGTATGGGTCTACATATAATTCGTATTTTATTGATGCTGAAAAGAAAGCTATTATAGAAACGACTAAGGAGAAATTCAAAAATGAATATTTAGAGAAAGTAAAAACTGTTGTAAATCCTGAAGAGATAGATTATATTATATTGAATCATACAGAACCGGACCATTCGGGTAATTTAAGACATCTATTGAGAATAGCACCTAATGCTATTGTGGTTGCTTCTAAATCAGCTATCAATTTTTTAAAACATATTGTTGATATAGATTTTAAGTATATGATTGTAAATGATGGTGATACGTTGAGTTTAGGAGATAAAACTTTGAGATTTATTTCAGCACCTTTCTTGCATTGGCCAGATAGTATGTATACTTATTTAGAAGAAGATAAGATATTATTTACTTGTGATTCTTTTGGAAGCCATTATTGCGACGATAGGATGTTTGATGATTTGGTTGGAGATTTTGATGATGCTTTTAAGTATTATTTTGATGTTATATTAAAACCTTTTAGTAATTATATGATTAAAGCTATAGATAAAATAAAAAGTTTAGATATAGATATTATTTGTCCAGGACATGGTCCGATATTAAGAAGTAATTGGAGAAAATATGTTAAATTATCTGAGGAATTGGCTAAAGATGCAGATAGAAAGCCGCAAAAAAATAGAGTATTTATTGCTTATGTTTCTGCTTATGGAAACACTGGTAAGATGGCGGAAAAGATTGCGGAGGGAATAAAACAAGCGGGAGATATTGATGTTGAAATATGTGATATTGAAATGATGGATAGTTTTGAATTGGAAGAGAAAATATCTAAAAGCACAGCTGTATTAATAGGTTCTCCTACTATAAATCAAAATATATTACCACCAATTTATAAACTGTTGAGCTTAATTAATCCTATAACAAATAGAGGAAAGTTAGCAGCTGCCTTTGGCTCGTATGGTTGGAGTGGTGAAGCAGTAAAAATTATAGAAGAAAGTCTTAAGAATCTTAAATTAAAGATTGTTAAAGATGGGTTGAAGGTGAATTTTGTACCATATGAAAAATCATTTGAAAAATGTGTAGAGTTTGGTAAGGAGTTTGGGGAAAAATTATTAGAAAATAATAAATAATATTAAAAACACATCCAGCAATCGGTTGGATGTGTTTTTATATAAAAAAGGAAGTGTGTCAAATATAAAGAGATTAATTGCGTGATATAATATAATATAGATAACTTAAGGGGCGAGGGTTAGTATATGTGTTTAATTGTAGGGAAAAGGGTGACTATAAGATCTTTGGAATTAGAAGATGTATATGCAATGCAAGATTGGGCGAAACATGAAGAACCGCTTTTTTCTGATTATAATTTTCCTAAATTAAAAGATGAAGAATTAAGACAGTGGTATAAAGATAGAACACTCAAGAAAAATAGAAAATCTTTTGGTATATTAAATGAAAATGGATATACAATTGGATATTTAACAATCAGAAAAATCAAAAAATTCAAAAAAGAGGCAACTTTAGGGATAACTTTAGATGCTAACTTTGTAAATCAAGGTTATGGTACTGAAGCCTTAAATATTTTCTTAGATTATTTTTTTAATAAACTTAAAATGAAAACAATGTGTTTAAGTGTCGCAAAATTTAACAAAAGGGCAATAAGATGCTATGAAAAAAATGGTTTTAAAAGAATAGGGGAATATCTTAAAAAACTAGACATAAAAACATACAATGTTTTATTAAAAGAAAGACATGGTGATTTGACTGATGGCTTTGTTTTTAAAAAAGGAAAGTTATATTGCTGTTATTATAAAATGGAGTTAAGTAAAAACGACTATCGCAAAAACGAACGTTACAAATAATAATTAAAATATTATTCGGCATTTTATTGACTTTAATAAAGTGATTTGATAATATAGTTAGGGGTCATTCGTGTTGTAACGAAAATTATTTTAGAAGAGAGGTAATGAAGATGCCTAAGAAAAGTTATGATGTTATAATTGTTGGTGGTGGACCTGCGGGGATTTTTACTGCACTAGAATTATTAAAATATGACGAAAATATGGATATATTGCTACTTGAAAAAGGAAGGAGTATTGAAGGTAGAGTATGTCCAATAAAAACAAAAGGTGTTAAATGTGTTCAGTGTAGACCTTGTTCTATTGTTAACGGATGGGGAGGAGCTGGTGCTTTTAGTGATGGTAAATTGACACTTACTTCAGAGTTCGGTGGTGTTCTAGACGAGTATATGACGAAAAAAGAGCTTGAAGACCTCATAAATTATGTTGATAGAATATATCTGAAATTTGGTGCTACAGAAAAAATACACGGTACTAATACCGATAAAATAAGAGAAATTCAAAGAAAAGCAGCTGCTGCAGATTTGAAACTTATACCTGCAAAGGTTAAACACTTAGGTACTGAAAGATGTTTTAATATATTAAAGAGAATGGAAGAGTACTTAAGGGATAAAATAACAATAAAATATTTATCACCTGTTGAAAAGATTTTAGTTAAAGATGGTAAAGTTTCAGGTGTTAAAACTAAAGACGAAGAGTATTCTAGCGATTATGTAGTTGCAGTACCAGGTAGAGAAGGATCTGAATGGTTTAAAAATGAAGCTGAAAGGTTGGGTCTTAGCCTAAAAAATAATGCAGTTGATATTGGTGTTAGAGTAGAAGTTCCAGCTGTAGTTTTAGAGGAAATTACTGATGTTGTTTATGAATCTAAGTTGATTTATTATACAAAATCATTTGATGATAGAGTAAGAACTTTCTGTATGAACCCTTATGGGGAAGTAGTTGTAGAAAATAATGATGGCATAAAAACTGTTAATGGACATAGTTATGCAGAAAGAAAAACAGAAAATACTAATTTTGCTCTTTTGGTTTCTAAGGAATTTACTGAGCCATTTAATTCTCCTATAGCTTATGGGAAGTATATTGCAACATTGGCTAATATGTTAGGAGATGGGGTAATAGTACAAAGGTTAGGAGATTTATTGGATGGTAGAAGAACTACAGAAGATAGATTAAGAAGAAGTTTAGTTCAACCTACATTGATTGATGCTACTCCTGGCGACTTAAGTTTAGTACTTCCGTATAGACATTTAAAAGACATAATAGAAATGCTAGAAGCTATGGATAAGATAGCTCCTGGAGTATTTTCAAAACATACTCTTTTGTATGGTGTAGAAGTTAAATTTTATTCTTCGAGAGTTAAGCTTACTAATAATCTTGAAACCCAAATAGAAAATTTATTTGCTGCGGGAGATGGTGCGGGAGTTACAAGAGGATTAGCACAAGCTTCTACTGCAGGGGTAGTTGTAGCAAGAGAAATAATAAGAAGGTTAAACAAATAACAAAGGGGTTGATTAAATGAATACACTTGTTATATTAGGTGCTCAATGGGGAGATGAAGGTAAAGGGAAGATAACGGACTTTTTATCTGAGAAAGCTGACATAGTTGTTAGATATCAAGGAGGAGATAATGCAGGTCATACTGTTGAAATAGGAGAGAAGCAGTTTAAACTACATCTAATACCATCAGGTATTTTTTACGAAGAAAAATTGTGTGTAATTGGTAATGGAGTTGTTGTAAATCCTAAATCATTATTAGAGGAGATAAGGTACTTAAATGATAAAGGTATAAAAACTGATAACTTAAGAATAAGTGATAGAGCACATATTATATTTCCTTATCACATTAAATTAGATGAGTTTGAAGAGAAAAAAAGAGGCAAAAGTAAAATTGGAACAACAATTAAGGGAATAGGTCCTTGTTATAGAGATAAAGTTGAGAGAAAAGGTATTAGAATGTGTGACATTTTTTATAAAGATATTTTAGAGGAAAAGCTTAGAAGAAATATAAAAGAAAAAAATGAAATAATCGAGAAGCTTTATGGTGAAAGTGGGCTTGAGGAAGATAGTATTGTAACAGAATATATGGATTATCTAGAAAAAATAAAAAAATACGTTGTCGATACAACTGCGTTATTAAATGAAGCTATTGAAAATGGAAAAAAGATATTATTTGAAGGAGCACAAGGTACACTTTTGGATATAGATTTTGGAACATATCCATATGTTACTTCATCTCACCCGATTTCTGGCGGAGTAACTGTTGGAACTGGAATAAGCCCCTTTGGTATAAAGGAAGTTTTAGGAGTAGTTAAAGCTTATACTACAAGAGTAGGAAAAGGACCGTTTCCAACAGAATTGTTTGATGAGACTGGAGATATGATAAGAGAAAAAGGATATGAATATGGAACTACAACAGGTAGACCAAGAAGATGTGGATGGTTAGATACTGTTATGCTAAGATATTCAGCTAGAATAAATGGATTAACTTCTATTGCAATTACTAAGTTAGATACATTGGGAGGTTTTGAAAAATTAAAGATATGTACAGCATATGAGCTTGATGGAAAAGTAGTTAAAGATTTTCCTTCGAGTTTAGAAACTTTAAAAAGGTGTAAACCTATATATGAGGTTGTAGATGGATGGAAAGAAGAAGATATAGAGAATGTAAAAACATTTGATGAATTACCTGAGAATGCAAAGAAGTATATTTCTAAGATTGAAGAACTTGTTGGTGTAAAAGTTAAGATTGTTTCTATAGGGCCTAATAGAAATGCAACTATATTAAGAGAGAATATTTTCTAATTTAGCAACCCCTGATGCTTTAGTATCAGGGATTCAAGTTATACTTATTTTCTTTACTAAAGCTTTGTAATTATTCGCTTATATTTTTTCAATTATTATAGTTCTATTTTGTCTGCAGTTTGACCTCTGATGCTTTAGTATCAGAGGTTAAATTTTGGTAAAATAAACCACATAAAAAATTTAAAAAAAAGTGTTGACAAACAATATCTTATCCTGTAATATATATAACTGTGAGTTGCAAAATGACCCATTAGCTCAGTCGGTAGAGCA